>JAGLQP010000525.1 GCA_023136785.1 Spirochaetales bacterium | reverse complement strand
GCCAAGAACATTCCCCTTCTCTTTCTGATCCAAGGGCTGCTCGGGATCGCCCACGGCATCGGGTATCCGGTGCTGATGGGCCTGAGTATCCGAGATGTTCCCGCGAATCAGCGTACCGCAGCCATGGGACTCCATCAGTCCGTCTATGCTGCGGGGATTTTCATCGGGCCCTGGGCCAGTGGGGTCTTGGCCGATGCCATCGGGATTCGTCCGATGTTTGCAGTGAACGCAGTTCTGTGTCTGGCCCTTGGTCTTGCCGGCGCTATCGTTCTATCCCGCAGGCCCTCCCGTAGGTCCGCACCTTAGGGAAGGGAGGAGAACAGAGCCGCCGGCGAGAGGTGCCACTCCCTGAGGCTGTTCCCGGCTAGCGGTATATTCCATTATTCGTTTCGCCGCAAAGAAGGAGTATCGCTACCGGGTCTGGGCAAACCTTCTGATCGCTGTAGGGACGGTGGTCATTACCGCAGCGGGAAGTCGGGCCAGAGCGGGTCAGACCTCCGGACTGTATCCTGCGGAGATGATAGGAGCCGCACTGGCCGGTATCTTGAATTCAATACGCCTGGCGTATAGAGTTTGGACTGATGGCTCCAGCCGGTTGCATAAAGATCAACGACACCCTGTGGGAGATCCCCCGATCCTATAAGCAGGGAATGCAGGTTCCGGCTCGGATCTATGCCACGAAACGGCTCCTGGACAGCATGGACAGCTCCGTGTTCGAGCAGGTGACAAACGTGGCTACCCTACCCGGGATCGCCGGTTACTCTTTTTGTATGCCCGACGGACACAGCGGCTACGGGTTTCCTATCGGGGGAATGGCCGCCTTCGACACCGAAACGGGAGTGATCTCCCCCGGAGGGATTGGCTTCGACATCAACTGCGGCATGCGCCTCGTGGCTACCTCTCTCACCTGGGAGGAAGTCCAGCCCAGAGTTCAACAGCTCGTCGACCGCCTGTTCGCCCGTATTCCCGCCGGAGTCGGGGGCAAAGGATTCATGAAGCTGTCCCAGAGCGAGTTTCGCACCCTCTCGGAGCAGGGCATGAAGTGGTGCTTGAAGAAAGGATACGCCATCCAGGAGGATCTGGATCGAACCGAGGAAAACGGCTGCATCCGGCAGGCCGACGCTTCCAAGGTCAGTGAACGGGCCGTAGAGCGGGGCTATAAACAGATCGGCACGCTGGGGTCGGGCAATCACTACCTGGAGATCCAGGTGGCGAAACCGGAGAACATCTTCGACCGGAAGCTCGCCGACGCTTATGGCATCAACCTCCCCAACCAGGTGGTGCTGATGTTCCACTGCGGCAGCCGGGCCTTCGGACACCAGATCGCCACCGATTATCTGCAGAGATTTCTAAAGGTGATGCAGTCCAAGCACGGCATCCCCGTCCGGGACCGGCAGCTGGCCTGCGCGCCCTTCGCCTCGCAGGAAGGACAGGACTACTACAAGGCCATGAACTGCGCCATCAACATGTCCTTTGTCAACCGCCAGGTGATTCTGCACCGGATCCGGGAGGTGTTTTCGGAAATCTTCGGTAAAGACCCGATGGAGCTCGGTCTTCATCAGATCTACGACGTGACCCACAACACCGCCAAAGTGGAGCGCCACCGTATCGACGGCAAAAAACGAAAGCTGCTGGTGCACCGCAAGGGAGCCACCCGAGCCTTCGCCGCCGGCATGGGAGGAATCCCTGCGGAGTACCGCGAGGTTGGACAGCCGGTGATCATCGGCGGCAGTATGGAGACCGGATCATACCTGCTGACCGGAGTGCAAAGCGGCGAGCAGAGCTTCTACACCACCGCCCACGGCAGCGGCCGCACCATGGGACGAAACCAGGCCAAGAAGCAGTTCAGAGGACAGG
>JAGLQP010000524.1 GCA_023136785.1 Spirochaetales bacterium | reverse complement strand
CCACTCGTCCGTAGATGAAAAAGGAGGCGGCGATCGAACCGACAAAGACAACGATCATCAGGATCGAGAGCACGTTGGGATTCAAGGAATCCCGGAAGATCGCCGAGATCAGCACGAGAAAAATCACGATCAGGAGAAACATAATCAGCAGGTTGAAAACGGTGGCTCCAAGCAGGAACAGAACCGTGTTGGCCTTTTTATTCATTCTTCTCTCTCACTCCGGTTATTATATAGCTGACTAGCAGGGTGATCCCCGCCACCACGACCGTTGAATCGGCGATGTTGAACACGGGCCACCTGGCAAAACCAAAGATACCATAGAACTTCACATCGATGAAATCAATCACCCCGTCCGGGCGAAAATACCTGTCTACCTGGTTGCCCAGTCCGCCCCCCATAATCGCCGCCAGGATCCAGCGTTGGCCCTGGGGGAGGTCCTTCCCGGCCAGAAAGTAGTACAGCACGATCCCCACCACCAGCATGGGCAACACCATGGTCAGGATGACCCGGCCTGTATCCCCGAAACCGCGGCCGATGCTGAAGGCGAGGGCCGGGTTTTGCACTAAGGTAAAACGCAGGAAATCACCGATGATCTCAACGGGCCGGCCGTAGGGAAGCGCCTTGGAGACGATCCATTTGACAAGCTGATCCACCAAAACAACACTCCCGGTAAGCACAAGGGGAAGAAGTTTCTTTCTTAGAGTCAAATCGATACCTCCATCTATCTCAAGCTCACAGCCCGGTAGGAATGTCAAAAAAAACCGTCTCTAGATCGGTTTCCTTTTCCAGCTTTTCGGCCAGAAAGGTGACACCTGAGGTCTCGGTCAGGTAGTGACCGCCGAAGATCACATTGACTCGACCCTCGAGGCAGTGATGATAGATCGTGTGATCAGCGTCTCCGGTAATGAACAGATCAAGCCTCTCGTCAATGGCCTGGTAGGCTTCATCCGCCGCTCCTCCGGACACGATCCCTACGGTACTGATGTTCTCAGGACCGAAGGGAAGCACGTTGATTCCTGGTTCCTTGCCCCCGCAGCATAGCCGTACGACCTGTTCGAGGCTCATCTGCCCGGCCAACCTACCCTTAAAACCAATCTTCATGCCCTTGTACTTGCCGAAAGGCTCGAGCTGCTGCAGACCGATGCGCCGGGCAAGGCCGGAATTGTTGCCGAGCTCGGGATGCATATCCAGGGGCAGGTGAACCGCATACAGAGCCAGATCCGCCTCGATCAAGGCACGGAGGCGCTGGTAGTGTCCGCCGATAACCGCCAGGGGCTTTCCCCAAAACAGCCCATGATGAACGAACAGCAGGTCCGCTTTCCACTCCGCGGCTCTGCGGATGCTCTCCAGGCAGGCATCCACGGCAAAAGCCACCTTCTCCACGGTTGCGCTGCCATTGGCCACCTGAAGCCCGTTGAGAGCCACGTCGCTTCCGGAACATTCATCCAGAGCAAGGATCTTGCGGATCAGGGCATCGAATTCTTCGAGAACCATGGCCGCTCATTATAACAGCAGGAGATAGTGGGATCAACACGAACCGGAGTGCTCCGGAGCGGCGGAGTGGTGATCGGGTATATTCAATTCCCGAGACTCTGAACTACTTCAGTCGCAGGAGGTGTTAAGCAGGCTGCTACGAAAAAAACCAACAGTGCGAGAATCGGAAACTTGCCTTTTGTCATGATGTTCCTCCACACAAGAAGCTTTTGTGTTGACAACAAGATAAAACGTTGCCCTGGGTCAATTTCTGGGCGTTGCCAACACAAAGCTTTGATTTGGTGCATAATCCCAAGCAATACTGGGACTGAAGCCCAAGGTGCCGAGCTCGCTTCGCTCTCCCGACATTGGGACTGAAGTCCTT
>JAGLQP010000523.1 GCA_023136785.1 Spirochaetales bacterium | reverse complement strand
ATCGACGAATAATCTGATGTCCTGTCCTTTCGTGGGCTCAATACTCAGTTTCCCTTGGTGGATCTGCTCGGCACTATTCGGCATATCGCCCTCCAAATCAATCCCAAATATTGGGGTAATCACTGATTTTGTCGTAGCGAAAAACCGGACCATCCTTGCAGGTGTAGTAGGTCCCTAATCGGCAGTGGCCGCACTTGCCAAAACCACAGCTCATGTTCTTTTCCATGGAAATGTAGAGGTTACTCGTCTTGAAACCCAGATCTAGCAGTTTCATTGTGGCGAACTTCATCATGATAGGGGGGCCACAGACTACGGCGATACCGTTGCTCGGATCCATCTTCAAATCGTCCAAAATAGTAGTCACCACACCGACGTTTCCCTGCCACTGCCCGTCTCCCTCATCGACGGTAAGCTCCATATCCAGATCGTCCCGCTTTGCCCAACTTTCGATCTGCTTCCGATAGAGAAAATCTTGCGAAGTTCTGCACCCGCCCCTGAACAACAGCTTCTTGAACTCTCGGGATCTACGAAACAGTTCGTACATCAGGCTCCTCAGTGGGGCAAAGCCACACCCTCCCCCCACGACCAGCAGCTCTTTGCCGACGAACTCATCTACCGGATATCCGGTACCAAAAGGTCCGCGAAGTCCGACAACGTCGCCGGCCTTCAGGGAGTGTATTTTTTCCGTGACTTTGCCAACCCGCATCACACTCACCTCAAGGGCGTCCTCTACAGACGGCTCCGACGAAGGAGTGAAGGGCGCTTCCCCGGCGCCGGGCACGGTGAGCTCTATGAACTGCCCCGTCTCGAAGCTGATCTGCTCATCCGGTTTCAGCTTTAATGTCATGATGGTTGGAGTTTCCTCAATGGTTTCGAGAACTGCGGTGCGAATGGGCCGGTATGGATTGTTACTTCTGTACATTTTCCACGTTCCTCTTCAATACCTTCCTGATATCGATCTTGCCCGGGCAGGCCAGGATGCAGCGCCCACAGCCGGTACAGGCGTACAGATCATTTACTTTGGGGAAGTAATCGAATTTTTTTTCGAACCGGTTCCGCAGACGCATCCAGAGCTGGGGACGAGGATTGGCTCCGCCGGCCACCTTGGCAAAATCTTTGATCAGACAGGAATCCCAGAGACGGTAGCGAACCAACTCTTGATCCCCGAGTTGGTCGAAGAGAAGAAAGCAGTGGCAGGTAGGACAGATCGTGTTGCAGGCTCCGCACTCCACACAGGTCTCGGCTTCCTCTGCCCACAGAGGATCTTCATAGTTTTTCTCGATTACGCCGGCGAGTCGATCCTGTGCCGGGACACCGTTGGTTCGGATATTGCTCCTGACTTGCTCCGCAACCCCGGCCCTCTGTTGATCCCTCGTTTTGAGGTGATCTCGGTTCGCCTCCTGGAGATAGCCGGAATATTTTTCCAGCAAGCTGCGGCCTTTATCCGAACCAGCTTCCACCACATACCCTGCACCGATGTCGGATAGATTGATGTCGAAGTTTTCCTTCGGGTAGGGATCGACCTGGAGAGCAAGGCAAAAACAAACCTCCAGAGCAGAGGTGCAGTCGGCAGAAATGATCAGATTCTCCTCCCGCGCGTTTTTATAGAAGGGATCCGGATAATCATCCGCCAGGAACACCGTGTCCAGAACCTTAAAGCCCTTCAAATCGCAGGCCTTTGCGCCAACGATGCACAGCGGCCCCGCTTGCCTCTTGGGAGCTATATCCTGGTAGTTTTCCGCCACCCTCTGCTTGGCCTGGAAGAAAAAGGTTTTTAAAGGTTCGAAAGCCCGCACCTCGCCGATGACAAAATGGTTGTTGATAGAGGTTTGACTTTTGCCCTCTACCGCTTCCTCTTGCGATTGAACGG
>JAGLQP010000522.1 GCA_023136785.1 Spirochaetales bacterium | reverse complement strand
GTGGTCTTCCACTAATCGTGGTTGCCCGCAGTTGCGGGACAACCACAATTATCCAAGCACGGAGGTAAAAGATGGGAAAAGAAAATGCAAATTTTAATCCCGATATCGATCTGATCGATTTCCAACCGGCGAAATTCCTCGCCTTCCGAGACATGGAGGTCTGCAAACGGGTAGCGAAGATCAAGAAAGAGGATCTCTGCAGTCTTCCCAAGGGCACACACCCCGATTTCAAAGCGCAGATACGGCCTGTCAAAGATTTCCACTTTCAGCTGGCCTTGGACATGCTCATTCGGATCAAGAAGGCACTGGAAGAGGGAAAACAGTTTGTGGGCGTGTTTCCCACCGGCCCGATTTTTCAGTACCAGTTGCTCGCAGACATGGTAAATGCACTGGGTATCCCGCTGCACCACGTGCACTTTTTCTCCATGGACGAGTATGCCGATGAGGATGGACGGGACATCAATCCGGAATGGCCCGGCTCGTTTCACTACACGATCAACATGAACTTCATCTCGCGCCTCGATCAGAAGCTGCGCATCCCGGCCAACCAAATCCATTTCCCGTCGAGCAAGAATATCGACAGGTACGACGACATGATCCTCGAAGCCAGGAAGGACCCTTCGGCAAAAGGAGCGCAGATCGTATACGGAGGCACCGGGCTCTCCGGACATTATTCTTTCTGGGATCCCCATCTGGCCAAAACCCATGGAATGGATATGGAGGCTTGGATGAAAGCGACTCCCCGTCTTGTAGATTTTCATCCGATTTCTACGATCCAGATGGCGGTAACGGATATGCAGGGCGCCTGGCCGTTCGTCCCATGTAAATCGTATACCACCTCTGGATCCACGATGCTCAATGCCGACTACAGATCCTGGTGGAATGACGGCGCCGGGCTCACGGCGGATGGCCAGTACGCGGGAGGCATCGTCTGGCAGAAGTTCATCACCCGCCTGTCTCTTCATGGTCCGATCGTGCCGGAGATACCCTGTACCCTGCTCAGGACAGCCCCGGGGGAGGTGAATATCATTGAACCGGTGGCAGAAGATCTAAAGATTGAACTCACGGCCTGATCTCAATGAGCTATTTAAAAGATGTCAATGTCTGGGTAGACAGAAACAGGGACGAGATCATTCGTACGATTTCGGAGCTCGTTCAAATTCGAACGGAAAATCTTCCCCCCGGTGGAAATGAAAAACCCGGGCAGGAGTATCTGTTCGAAAAGTGTAAAGAGCTTATCCCAGGTTGTGAACTGGATCTTTTCGAAGTGGACGATATCCCGGGAATCCGCGAACATCCCCTGTTTTTCCCGACCATAGACGGGCAGCAGCGGGTATACAAGGATAGGCCTATCCTGGTGGCCAGGCTGGGGGGGAGCGGAGGGGGACATTCTCTCGTATTTTCCGGTCACATGGATACCGTACCCAGCTACAAGGATGAGTGGGAGGTGTTTAAAGATCCTTTTAGCGGCAAAGTGAAGGATGGAAAGATATACGGCCGGGGTACAATAGACATGAAGGCAGGCACGGCTTCGGGATTCCTCGCTCTCAAGTGCCTTCATGATCTGGGAGTCAAGCTTAAAGGGAATGTATTTGCTGAAAGCGTTGTGGACGAAGAAAACGGCGGTGTCAACGGCTCAATTGCAGCCAGACTTAGAAATCCGGATATCGATTTTGCGATAGTTCCTGAGCCCTCCGATATGGTCGTGGGGGTGGAGTCCATCGGAGGCTCTGATTGGAAGGTTACAGTCACCGAGAGCGGACCGGGAGGCATTGGAACGGATGTGGAACTTCCCAACCCGGTATATAAGCTGAGCAAAGTCGCTCTATCTTTGGAGGAGTATGACAAGAGGCTTGCCAAGCAGAAGGTGC
>JAGLQP010000521.1 GCA_023136785.1 Spirochaetales bacterium | reverse complement strand
TACCACATCCACGATGATGACGTAGGCGGCAATGATCAGGGTCTCCACCATCATGCGTATACGACCTGGTATATACTGGCGCAGGAGTGAAACGGTCAGGTTGGACAGGCCGGTTACGAAAACCAGCCCGGCGCACATTACCACCGTATTTCTCAGTACGTTGGTTACCGCCAACGCGGAGCAGATCCCCAATATCTGTACGAATATGGGGTTGTTGATCCCGATATTCTCTTTGAACACCTGTCGGAATTTGTATGACTTCATAGCCTCTCCTACTCCGGTGTCTCTATGGCTCGTTCGGCTTTGGCTAGACGATCGTTTAGAATCCCCTTGACACCGTTTGTGGTGTTGGTAGCCCCTGTGATGGCCTGGAATTCCTGATCCCCGGCAGGCTCTCCCTCCGGCACTACTTCCAGCGGCCAGCGCTTACCCCGAAATTGTTCCTTGAACCAGCTCTCGGCAATTCTTCCGCCCAAGCCCGGTGTTTCGTTCTGCTTTATGAACTCGATCCCGGTCAGGGTCTTCAGGTCTTTTTCCACACCCACGACCGACCCGATCTCCCCCCACAACCCCGCTCCCAGAACCGGAAGAACGTAACTCTGAATCGATTCCCTCGACCCATCCAGGATCTCGTAGTACAACACGTTTCCCTGGCCGTCTTTCACTTCCCTCACCCTGTCCTGATACAGGGTATCCGCCTCGATCCCGCTCTGGGGCACTTCCAGACCGGCTACGTACAGCACGGCGCGTTTTACCACCAGGGATTCGTTGAGTCGTATTGTGTCCCGGGTCAGGACGTGAATCAGGGAGAGCACCGAAATAAAAACAAAGGTTACGGCGAACATGAAAAAAATCGTGAACAGGCTTCGCCGCAGCTTGTTCGCCTTTTTTCCGTCGCTCATGTTGCTTTCCTCTTCTGTCGTCGTTGCTTGATCAGGTAGTCAAGAAGGGGTGCGAACATATTTGCCAGAAGCGTTGCGAACATCACCGCCGCCGGCCAGGCGCTGAAGCTGCGGATCACCACCACCACGATCCCGAAAAAGATGCCGTAGATCCAGCGTCCGGGATTGGTGGCTTGAGAGGCGGATACCGGTTCGGTGATGACGAAAAATACGCCGAAGATGAAACTGCCGGCGAACAGGGCGTACAGCGGATTGCCCGCCAAAGACAGCCCGGTCAGCCAGAACACGGTCTGAGCTACGAGAAAACCGCAGAAACCGCCCACCACGATCTGCCAGGCGGCGGCCTTCTTCCAGACGATGTACAGCCCCCCGAGGATGAGGAGAACGGCACTGGTCTCTCCCATGCTGCCGGAGATATTTCCAAGGATCAGCTGAAGCCAGGGAGTCTGAACACCTTTCGCCAGCTGAGACAGGGGTGTTGCCTGGCCGATGATGTCGGCGGCCACGGCACCGTAGCGGGCGAACCCTCCTGGAAAACCGACAAAGGGATTTGCCCAGGAAGCGGTCAGCTGCCCGCCGAAGCTGATGTACAGAAAGGCCCTGCCCACCATGGCGGGATTGAACACATTCTTTCCGAAGCCCCCGAAGGCCATCTTGCCGAACAAAATACCTACTACCGCACCAAGAGCGGCCATCCAGTAGGGAATCGTCGGCGGCAGAGACAACGCCAGGATGAAGTTGCTGACAAACACCGCTGAGGTAACCGGTTCTTTGCCGCGCCTCAGGAATATGAACTCGGTGAGAAATCCGGTCACGTTGACGATGGCCAGAATAACCAGGCTCCTCCATCCGAAGAAGTATATGGAAGCGATGACGGCGGGGATCAGACCGTATAGGACGCGCTTCATGGGTAGCTGCCATTGAATCAGCTTCGCACTTTTAGCCTCCGCCATTCGTGAAAACCTCCACAATATTGTA
>JAGLQP010000520.1 GCA_023136785.1 Spirochaetales bacterium | reverse complement strand
CCGGAAGACTTGATCTCCGATCCGTTGTATCCAACCAGGCCAAACACATCTCCGGTTTTCAGACATTCTCCGATCATCTGCTTGTACCGCTCTTCAAAGATATGCAGAGGCAGCGGCAAACCGGGAAGGAGCACGACTCCAAGGGGAAACAGGGGTATCAGGTTTTTTTTCAGCACGTCACAGTCCTCGGTATCAGTGAAGCATGAGAATTCAATTCAGATCACTGCAGTAACGGGTCCACAACACCTTGAAGATCTCCACCATAGCCAGCGAATCCAGGCGACAGTACTGCTTCAGGGCGGAGAGCCGTTGGTCTTTCTCTTCGCAGTCTTCGAGGTACAGCAGCTCGTTCCAGGCGATCTGAGCCTCGGTGCCGTCCTTGACCTCCAATTCCTCGTAGGAAAGATCCGGCACGAGGACCGGGAGAACGTTTTTGATCGAATTGGAACCTCCGAAGGCGGAATCGAAGTAGTACAACCGGAAGATATCGAGCAGGTCCCAAAGACGCTCGGCCATTCCCAGCAAGGCCTCCTGCCACTGCGGCTGCTGAGCAGCGAGGGCTTTCAGCACACCCCGTTCGAAACCGGCGTTATACACCATAATGCTTCCATCCGCACCAATGGATTCAATCAGAGACCGTACCAGAAGTGGTCGAGGATCGCTGAGCTCTTCGTGTAGATACTCGCAGTGGCCGAGGGAGCCGAACTTCTCGAGGTAGTGGCAGCTGTACTGAAAGGGAACCTTCTCGTAGGGATGAGTGCCTGGGTAGCGGGGAACGGCGGGACTGTCCGTCTCAAAATCCAGGAAGTAGAGTGGGTAGTCCAGAGCGGTGAGTTGTCCGCGGATTCCCGCAGCATCGATCTCCGGCTGACCGGCGCGATAGAGGCGTACAAACTTCTGCTGACTGTCCGAGAGGGGATAGGTGGCCGGCAGATCCTCGATTCTCAAGATGCTTCGGGCGATCAGCTCGGTCTTCTGATTCGCTTTCAGGCGGGGGATGTTGAAAATCGAAACATCGGGAACATGCCGCCAGCAGTACCCTTTAAAGGCACACTCGTAAGGGTCGTCGCAGTGTGGACCGATATCGATCCCCGGCTCTGCTTCTTGGCTCAACACCCCCTCGAATCGTTGAAGTGTATCGGGTACCAAGGCCCGCGCCTCTGCGTACCGCGAGCTTACCTCCTCCAGAACGAAAAGGTCCGAAAGATCCGGGTAGGTACAGGCGCTGTTGATGTGCATCAAATACGCACCGCCGACTGTGATACCGCAGCCCTCGAGCACGTACTGCTGGATCGCTACATCGTGGAGGTGTTCCGGCTTCACCGTTGTGGTGGATTTCACTTCGATCAAATCCCAGGTCGCAGAGTTCCCGTCGTTTTGGTCGGCGCTACGGCGAAGGACATCGACCCGGATGAGGACATTCCCGAAGAAAAAAGCCGCCTCGAATACGGCCGCTGGCACGGAGTTCACGACCGTTTGGGTTTCCTCGACCGCCTTTGCGGCCAGGTAAGAAGGAGTTTTGATCTCAACACCGTCGAGAAAGCGCTCCTGGGCCAGCAATCCCACCTCGATTCCCACCTTGAAACGATACTCTGTACCCGGAGAGGGAGGGGCCTGTTTTTCCGGAGCATATATGGACAGCCACAAGGCCTTCGGGCAGGTAATCCCCTGCACATACTTGGTTTTGGAGAGGCGGTACTTCTTCATTCTATCTCGGGATCCGTAACGCCGAAACGTTCGTTCCGTTCAACATTCCCCTTGGGCTCGACGTGAACCATGATGTCGTAGACGTTGTCGACACGCTGCTTTATGGTGTGTTCAACCTGTATCGCTATGTTGTGCGCCTCGGTTACAGTTTTTCCGCCGTCCACTTCGATGTCCA
>JAGLQP010000052.1 GCA_023136785.1 Spirochaetales bacterium | reverse complement strand
CCCCTGCTTCGATCTTTTTCTGTGAAGGAGTACCGTGTTGAAGAGAGCTCTTGGCGCCTGAAATAAGAATGATGTCAAAGGCGGGAGCCTCGGCACCGTTTTTCCTCATGAAGATTTCGAGCTCCAGGGCAAGATCCTGCTCCTTGGCCCCGGGCTCAATCAGATTCAGTATATGTTGGAAGCCCGCGGCGGCAAGCTCTGCCGCCTGCTCGAGAAGGTGAATTTCTTCAGATTGTTTCACGGCCCTTAGTTCCTCGATGATTCCTGTAGTGGGGATCCATTCAATTCCAGGAATGTTTTCCCGTGCCAAATTGAATTGCTCAACGGTCAGGCTGCCGCGGTAGCCCACTTGATTGAGAATTTCTATGATCCGCGCCAGATCCACGACCCCCTGGCCCGCAGGAACACAGGCGAAGAATTGCCACATATCCGCGGGCATTCCCTTCTGAAGCCGAATATCCTTTATGTGGGTGGCGTAGACCTTGTCTCCGATACGCTCGAGTCCTTTGATGGGATCATCGAGGATGCGCAGGCAGTTGCCCGAGTCGAAGGTCAGCCCGAGGAACGGCGAATCCACGTTCTCAATCAGCGTCTCCAGCTCCGCAAGAGTAAAATCCTGGTGGTTCTCGATCGCCAGACGGATCCCCTGCCGCTCGGCCTCCTTGACCGCATCGGCAAAGAGCTTGGAGAGCCTGTCGATCTGTTTTTCATGCTCGTCGAAGCGAAAGCGCCCGTTGTTGCCCACAACCCTCATCACATCGGCCTTGAGCGCCTTGGCCTGCTCGAGACTCCGTAGCATATCCTCGTAGGCCTCGGGGCTTTTGCCTCCGAGTAATCCGTTAGGATGCCCCCACGCGTATACCCGGTCGAGCCCGAGCTCGTCGAGTCGTCCACACAGCTCCGAGAGGAACAGAGGATCTCGCCGGGGCAGAAAACAGGACTCCAGGGAAACCCCGTCCGCTCCCAGCTCTGAGGCTCGGACAAGAAAATCGTCAACCGTCATGGCTGTATCGGGAGCTGTTTGGACGGGATAGACCTCACCGAAGTAGCGATGGTAACAGTAGCTGTCGATGCCGATCTGCATTTCCGCCAATCTTAACGTTTGTCGCGGAGGATTGCAAACCAATCTTTGAACCGCTATATTGGAGATTGGACCGTAGAAAAATGCCTACATTGGCGCATACCGCCAGAGTTACAGATGATACCTTAAAGGTAGATCTGGATGATGGCAGAACCATATCGGTCCCGTTAAGTTGGTTCCCGCGGTTGTTACAGGGTACAGCAGATGAACGGAACAATTGGCGTCTTATCGGTAAAGGTGAGGGTATTCACTGGCCTGATCTTGATGAAGATATCAGTATAGCCGGGCTCTTAGACGGAGTACCTTCGATGGAAAGTCAAGAATCATTTCAACGATGGTTGGCAGAACGTCAATCTACGTAGTCCCCGTTGTTAGTGCCGGTATCTGACGCTTGAAGGCAACCGGGTCGCCAATCAAGCGAAGCGGCCGAATCCCATCGGGCGTTTGCTCGAGCTGCGGTCGCGGAGGATCTCGACGACCGCGGCCCGGCCCCTGGGCAGGGCGTGGGGTTTGCTCACCTTGACCTCGACCCGTTCCGCCTTGGGATGAGCCAGAGCGAGGGCGGCGACTTCCTCGGCCAACCGCTCTAGAAGCTGAAAAGACGATCTCTCCGCCATGGCCGTGATCTCGCCGCCCAGGTGGCTGTAGTCCACCGTGTCCTCGAGGCGGTCGCTTCGCCCCGGCTCCTCCAGATCCACGTGCAGGCAGACATCGATGGTGATCTCCTGGCTGCGCCGCCGTTCCTCCGGACGGGTGCCGATGATGCAGGCAACCCTTAGACCTTCGAGATAGATCCGGTCGCGGTACTCAGCCATACAGATCCTCCTTGATGAAGGCACCCCCGTCCACGAAGATGACCTGGCCGGTGAGATAGTCGTTTTGCAGCAGGAAGGTCACAGCGTTGGCCACGTCTTCCGGCTCGCCCCAGCGACCAAGGGGAGCCCGTGCAGCCAGTCGCTCCAGCTCCTGCCCGCTCTCCCCTTCCGGAGGAAGAATCATCCCCGGAGCCACGGCGTTGATCCGTACCCGCGGGGCGAGCTCGAGGGCCAGCATGCGGGTCAGGCTGAAGAGCATGCGTTTGCTCAAGGCGTAGGAGACGTGTTTCCTCATGTAGCCGCCGATCCGGCTGTCCAGCAGATTGACGACACAACCCGGTTGCTCCTGGTCGGCGAAGAGTCGGATCAACCGCAGGGGCGCCAGGGCATTAACACCCAGATTCTTTTCCAAACTCTCCGAGCTGAGAGTATCGAGGGTATCCTCAGGGAAGATCGAGGCATTGTTCACCAGAAGGGAGAGCTGTCCCCCGGGTGAGGAATCCAGCGCCCGCCGCCACATTGTCTCGATCTGAGCCGGATCTTCCAAAGAGGCTTGAAGCGCCCAGGCGCCGACGCCGCGCTCCTTCAGCTCAGCGGTCAGAGATTCGGCTTCAGCCCGGGAGGTATTGTAGTGCACGACGATGTTCACGCCCCGGTCGGCCAACGAAGCTGCAATGACCCGGCCGACCCGTTTGGCGGCCCCGGTGATCAGGGCGGTTTGTCCGGATAACTCAATCAGGCCCATGACTGAAGCTTGCGATCCGCATTAGACGTGGATGACCCAGCCTTCGGCCATACGGGCCATCTCCATTACCCCCTCCGAGAGGGTGGGATGGGCATGGATCATCGCGGCGATGTCTTCGGGAAGAAGCTCCGCCGTCTTGGCCAGCAGGATCTCATGGATCAGCTCGGTTGCCTCGGCGCCCACCACGTGGGCACCCAGGATCTCCCGGGTCTCCGCTTCCACCAGCAGCTTCAGCAGCCCGTCGGACTTGCCAATAGCCACAGATTTTCCCACCCCGCGGTAGGGAAACACCGCCTTTTCGAACTTCAGACCCGCTTCCTTGGCCGCCTTCTCCGTGTATCCGAAGCTGGCCAACTGGGGCTCGCAGTAGACAGCTCCCGGTATGGCGTTGGGATCAAGCTTCGCAGGGGTTTGATGGCCCGCCAGATGCTCAACGGCGATCTCTCCCTCCTTGGAGGCGACGTGGGCCAGCATCGGTGAGTCGACCACATCCCCGATGGCATAGACCCCCTCCACCGAGGTCCGGTAGTAGTCGCCCACCGGGATGAAGCCCTTCTCCAGCTTGATACCGAGTGACTCCAGTCCGATGCCATCCGTGTTGGGCACTCTGCCCACGACGAGCAGGATCTGGTCCACCTCGAGTTCCTGTTTTCCCTCCTTGCCTTCCAGGCTGATCTTTACGACCTTGCCGTTCTTCCTGTACTCAGTAGCTTTCGTGGAGGTGTAGATCTTGATCCCCCTCTTCTTGAACGAGCGCAGCAGCACCTCCACCGCCTCCTCGTCTTCCAGAGGCAGCAGGTGATCGAGCATCTCCACCAGATGCACCTCCACACCGAAGGCGTTCATGATGTGGGCAAACTCCGCACCGATGGCGCCGCCGCCGAGAACGCAGACCCGCTTGGGCAGCTTCTCGAGCATCAGCGCCCCGGTGGATGAAAGCACCGTTTTTTCATCGAAGTCAAAACCGGGAATCGAACGCGGCCTGGAACCGGTAGCGACGAGCAAATTCTTGCCCGTGACTTTTCCGTGTCCTTTGACCTCGATCTCGTGGGCAGAGGTGATTACCCCCTCTCCGCTGATCAGGTCGATCTTGTTCTTCTTCAGCAGATAGGCTACGCCGCGGGACAGCATGTCCGCCGCCTTCCGGGAGAAGGCAAAGACCTTGCCGTAGTCCAACCCGGAGGCGTCGACCTTGACTCCGATCGCTTCGAGTTCTGTCGCCGAGTGCATCAGCTCCGCCTGATGAATCAGCGCCTTGGAGGGAATGCAACCGATATTCAGGCAGACCCCACCGGGTTTATCCTTTTCAATGACCGCTGCTTTCATTCCGAGTTGGGTAGCCCGGATAGCGGCTACATAGCCTCCGGGCCCGGCCCCGAGAACCAACAGGTCGTAGTCGTGATTGGCCATGATTGTCTCCTTCGCTAGATTACCGCGTAGTTTAAGAGTTTCGGGCAGCCGGCTGAATCCCTGTATCCCGGTGTCACTGCCCGGTCATTTCTCTAGTACAAAAGATCTATTGGATATTCAATAAACGCCTTCAAATCCGACAAAAAGGCCGCCCCGACGGCACCGTCGATGACCCGGTGATCACAGGACAGGGTCAACATCATCTGAGAGCGGACGCCGATCGTACCGTCGTCTCCAACAACGGGAGCTTTGTGAATCCGCCCCACCGCCAGAATCGCCGAACCGGGGGGATTGATGATGGCGGTGAACTCGAGGATCCCAGAGGTGCCGAGACTGCTGATGGTGAAGGTAGCTCCGCTGTACTCCTCCGGAGTCAGCTTGTTGCTGCGGACCTTGTCGATCAGGTTTTTCAGCTCCCTGTCGATCTGAACGATTCCCTTGGACCCGCAGCCCCGCACCACCGGGGTGATCAACCCGTCTTCCTGGGCCACGGCCAGTGCGATGTCGATCTTCCCGAAACGCAGGATCTCATCAGTCTGCCAGCTCGAGTTGACCACGGGATATTTCTTTAGAGTTTCTGAAACGAATTTGATCAGAAAGGCATTGGGAGATACTTTCCCCGCGGGGTCTTTGGGCAGGCGCGCGTTGAGGCGCTGTCGAGCCGCCATCATTTCTCCCGCATCCACGTCGATTCGCAGGTAGTAGTGGGGAGCGGAAAACTTGGACTCGGCCAAGCGCTGGGCAATAATCTTCCGTATTCCCGACACGGGAATCCGCTCATCCTTGCCGCTTGCTGTCGGGCCGGCGGCTGACGGAATGAACGCCGGAGCAATCGGTCCCTGGACCCCGACCGCTGCCGCCGGTCCATACGAGGCTACCTGTCGGAGAGCTTTCTCGATGTCCCGCTTCACGATCCGTCCCGCCGGACCACTGCCCCGCAGGACGCGCATATCGATGCTGTGCTCCGTGGCCATCTTTCGGGCCAGCGGGGAGGCTTTGAGCTGCCCCGCCGGAACCTGAGGTGCGGAAGGGGTCGTCACCGCGGCTCCTGTCGGCCCAGCTGCAGGGGCTGCTTCAACCTGCAGAGCGGCGGATTCCGGGGAAGCGGCAGGCTCTGAGGCTCCCGGTGCCTGCGCGGCGGGTTCTGCCTTCTGCTCCGCTTCTTTCAGCATCCCGCTGATGTCTTCGCCGGGCTCGCCTACCACGGCGATTGGTTCTCCCACCTTGGCCTTCCCGCCCTCGGCAACCAGAATCTTGAGCAGGGTACCCTCGTTGACGGCCTCATACTCCATGGTGGCCTTGTCCGTCTCCACTTCGCAGATGATATCGCTCTGGGCGACCGAGTCCCCCTCTTTCTTATGCCATGTAACGATAGTTCCCTCCTCCATGGTGGGGGAAAGGGCCAACATCAGTACCTGCTCAGCCATCCACTTGCTCTCCTCTAAACATACATCACCCGCTTGGCCGCGGTCACGATCTTCTCCATCGAGGGCTGAACTGCCAGCTCCAGGGTGTGATTGTAGGGCATGGGTACGTCCTCCATGGCCACCAGTTCCACAGGGGCGTCGAGACTGTCGAAGCAGTTCTTCGAGATCAACCAGCCCAGGTAGGAGCCGAAGCTGGCCATGGGCCAATCGTTGTCGATGATAACGCAGCGGTTGGTCTTGACCACCGATGCAAAGACCGCTTCCTCATCCAGCGGTCGCAGAGACCGCAGGTCGAGCACTTCGGCGCTGTAGCCCTCCTTTTCCAGCACCTCAGCCGCCTCCAGAACCATCTGCATCGACCTGGAGAAGCTGATCAGGGTTACCTCCTCCCCAGTGCGCTTGACTTCCGCCTTGCCGAGGGGAATGAGATACTCCTCATCCGGCACCTCCCCCTTCCAGGCGTACATCATCTCTCCCTCGAGGAAGATTACCGGGTTGTCGTCCCGGATCGCCGATTTCAGCATCCCTTTGGCATCGTGGGGAGTGGACGGGGCTACCACCTTGATTCCGGGAATATGGCTATAAAAAGCCTGGAAGGACTGGGAGTGCTGGCTGGCGAGGTATTCCGCCGGACCATTGGGACCGCGGAACACAATGGGCACCTTGAGCTGGCCTCCGGACATGTACAGCATCTTGGCGGCATTGTTCAGTACCTGGTCGAATGCCTGGGCGGAGAAGTTCACGGTCATCCACTCCACAATCGGTCGTAAGCCCACCAGGGCGGCTCCGATCCCCACGCCGGTGAAACCTTCTTCCGTGATCGGAGTGTCTATGATCCGTTCGGGACCGTATTTGTCGAGCAGACCCTGGCTGACTTTATAGGCGCCGTTGTACTGGGCCACCTCCTCCCCCATCAGGATGACGTTCTGATCCCGGGCCATCTCCTCATCCATGGCATCTTTCAGGGCCTGACGAAAGGCAATAACAGGCATCCCGCTCCTCCCTTACACCACTACATCTTCGTACAGCATTTCGATCGCCGGCTGCGGGCTGTCTTCGGCAAATTGGACAGCCTCGTTGCCGATGCGCTTACATCCGGCGTCGATCTTGTCGAACTCCTCGTTGTTGAGCTGTTTGGATTTCAGCATCTGCGCCTTCAGGATCAGGATCGGGTCCTGGCTCTTGTACTCCCCCAGCTCCTCTTTGGTCCTGTAGGTGGCGGGATCGCTCATCGAGTGTCCCTTGTATCTGTATGTCACCGCTTCAATGAAACTGGGCTGATGCTCTTTCCGCGCTCTGTCCGCAGCCTCTTTCACCGCTGCGTGGACCTTCAACACATCCATGCCGTCCATCTGGGAGCCGGGAATGTCGTAGGAAAGCCCCATTTTTGAAAAATCGGTGACCGAGGATACCCGGCGGAAGTCGGTTCCCATTCCGTACTGGTTGTTCTCACAGATGTAGACGATGGGGAGATTCCAGATCTTGGCCAGGTTGAGGCTCTCGTGAAAGGAGCCCTGGTGAATCGCTCCGTCTCCGAAGAAACAGAGCACCACGCCGTTCTCCTTCTTGTACTTGATCTTCAAGGCCACACCGGTGGCTACCGGGATATGGGCGCCGACGATGCCGTTTCCCCCCAGCATGTGCTTGTCCACATCGAACATATGCATGGAACCACCCTTGCCTCGGGAGCAGCCGGCCTGCCTGCCGTAGAGCTCCGCCATCATGGCTTTGGGATCCATCCCGCAGGCCAAAGCGTGCCCGTGATCCCGGTAGGCTGTGAGGACGTAGTCATCTTTCAGATCCAAAGCTGCCACCGCTCCGACGGCTACGGCCTCCTGGCCGATGTACAGATGGCAGAACCCTCCGATCTTGCGCAGGCCGTACATCTGGGCCGATTTCTCCTCAAAGCGTCGGATCAACAGCATCTGCCGCAGGAGCTCGGTGCGGAAGGCTTTTTCGCTCCCGCCGGGGGTTTTCGATGTCGTTTTTTTCTCAGGTGCAGTGCCCGCCGCACTGGTCACACCAGCTTTACCTTTCCCCATGCTAGGTTCCCTTTTTCCAATTGCCGACGACCTCCTTCACGCCCTTCATGGGCTTGTAGTAGATCGCCTCCTCGATAATCGTCTCCAGTACAAGCAGGCCTCTCTCGTCTCCCTTGAGCTTCCAGAAGGAACGCATAAACGACCCCAAGGTTTCGAGGACTTCCGAAAGTATCGACGGATTATCCACGATGTTGATTCGGCCGCGCACGGTAACGATGGTATCCAGGATCGGAGTCTGAAACATCCACTCCACCTCCGGATGCGCCTCCAGCTGTACAACCTTCCCGAAACGGGGGGAAGTCACCGCATAGATTACCCCGGTCCTTCCGCGCAGGAGGGCCGGTGTCATCCAACGGATGTGGGGTTTGCCGTCCTGATCCGTTGTGGCCAGAACAGCGGTGTGGGCTTCATTGAGAATCATCTCCAGCGTATTGAGTACTTCCTGCTTGGTCATGAGATTTAACCTCCCCGCCTGTACTTTTTCTGGGATCGCAGCACAAACACCGGCTAATAACTTACTACAATAGAATACTATCTGAATAGATGAAAGGCAAAGCACGTTTAGAACCGGATTTCTTGCCAAGAAGCATGTTTTGATTTACCGTATCTGTAAAGAGCACGCTGGAAGGAGCAGGAAATGAACGAGGAGGAGCTGAAGTATACGGAAGAACATCTCTGGGTGCATATCGAAGGATCAAACGCCCGCTTCGGGATTACCGATCATGCCCAGAGAGAGCTCGAAGACATCGTGTATGTCGAGCTTCCCGAGAAAGGAAAAAAATTTCAGAGGGGAGATATCGTTTGCACTATTGAATCCGTGAAATCCACCAACGACCTAACGTGTCCTGTAAGCGGAGAGATCCATTCGATCAACACCCAGCTTCAGGATGAGCCGGAGATCATCAACAGCGATCCCTACGGGGCCGGCTGGATCTTTACCATTCATATGGATAATCCGAAGGAAGCTGATGACCTGTTGAGTTCGGCGGCGTACAAACAATTCTTGGATTCCTGATGGCTGCGAAACTGACGTCTGAGGAGAAGCAGCGCTACGATCGCCAGATGATCCTCCCCTCGTGGGGCGAAAAGGCTCAGAGTACGCTCAAGGACAGCTGCGTGTTCATCGCCGGAGCGGGGGGATTGGGCAGCCCGGTCGCTATATACCTGGCCGCCGCAGGGGTCGGAACCTTGAGGATCTGCGATTCCGGTGCGGTGGAGCTCTCCAACCTGAACCGCCAGATCCTGCACGGGGATGATCGGATCGGGGAGAACAAAGCCCTCTCCGCCGAGCGGACGTTGAAGGGAATCAATCCGTCTGTGCAGATCATCCCGCTGACCGAAACGATCCAGACGGACAACATCGCATCCCTGGTCGGAGATGCCCGTCTGATGGTCGACTGTCTGGACAACTTCGAGACCCGCTACATCCTGAACGAGTATGCCGTAAAAACCGGCCTTCCCCTGGTGCACGCCGGGGTGAACGGGCTGTGCGGCCAGATCGCCTTCATCCA
>JAGLQP010000519.1 GCA_023136785.1 Spirochaetales bacterium | reverse complement strand
TCGCTGCTCACCTTTCATTTAGCCGGTTATGAGAAGGCGGACAAGCTTCTCGATGAAGTGCTGACCGAGGATATGAAGGACTACGATGCCCTGCTGGCCAAGGGAGACAACTACCTCGAGTGGGCCCAAGAGGATGAAAGCCGCTACGCCGACGCCCGCTTTGCCTACGCTTCGATCATCGATTATTTCGGTGAAAAGGACGAGGTCCTGTTTCGGATGATGCGTTACTTCATCCGTACGGATAAGTTCGATGAGACCCGCACCCTGAAGAACTATCTGGACGATAAGAAGAACCTGCGGGTCGAGCCGGAGCTGTATGCCTCGACCTATGCGGAGCTGGCCGGATACTGGATCGACAAGGGACAGTACGACTCGATCCCGGCGATGCTCTTTAAGGCCATGCAAGAGAAGATGAATGAGCCGGGCATTCACTACCAGCTGGCCCGCTACTACCGCTACGTACAGGATCTGGGGGAGGAGGAAAAGGCTCTGGCCGCGGCGATTCAGCTTCTGGAACGGATGCAGCCTTTGGACAAAAAACACCTGTTTATGGTGATCGATTCGTATAACCGTCGCGGGGAAACCTTCTGGCGAAAGGACGAGTACCTGGAGGCGGAGGAGTACTTCCAAAAGGCGATCGACAGGATCGAAGATGCCCAGAGACGAAAGATCTTCGGCCAGCGGGAGGAGTTCGGGCTGGCGTACAAGAACTACGGGGACATCTACTACTACATCAGCCATGACCTCGAGCCGGCCCTGGATCTGTATCTCAAGGCTGTCAACAACCGCTACGAGACTCCGGATCTGGATTACAGAATGGGCTACATCCACTACGCCGCGGACCGTTACGAGGACGCCCTGCTGAACTTCTCTAAAGTCATCGACCAGAGATCGACCAACGAGAACGGTTTGTACGCCCTGGCCAACAGCCTCTACCTGCGGGGCTACTACTCATCGGCTCAAGGGTATTACCTCAGGCTCCTGAACCTGATGGAATCGCGGGAGGAGCGGATTCCCTTCCTCCAGGTCTATGAGAATCCCGAGCACAACGCCTTGGTGGAATACATCATGAAGGTGTACAACAACCTTGGAGTAACTCTGAAGCAGCTCTCCGACAGGAGTCGCGATCCGGACAAGGAATCCAAGGCTTTGGTGAATATGACCTTTTCTTCGGAGCGCTTCGATCTGCTCTCCCGGGATCCGGTGACCGTTGAAAGGGGTTTGACCAAGAACCTGGCCTACCTCAACCAGGGGAGTATCCTCTACCCGACCTCGGATTTTCAGCTGCAGATCTACACCCGTCTACCCATCGACCTGCAGGCAAATCGCTTCTAAGCTTTTGGGATTGCGGCCTCTATCGCACTCAGACCGGAACCATCCAGCCGTACTTGTCTTCGATCAGACCGTATTGAATCCCCTTGAGGGTTTTCAGGGCGTGGGTGCTGAACTCACCTATCTTGCCGTCCCCGAACACCACCTCTTTGCCCTTGTGGGTGATGGACTCGAAATAAGTCACCCCCGCCGCCGTACCGCTGGCGAACACCTCTTTGGCCTCGGCGAAGACCTCCTCCACGGAGATCCTCCGCTCCTCGGTCTTGATGCCTTTGTCCTTGGCGATCTGCAGGACTGAGAGCCGGGTAATCCCGGGCAGGATCGTGTCCTCCAGAGAGGGGGTCACCAGGGTGCCGTTTTTCAGCAGAAAGAAGAGGTTGCAGGAGGAGCCCTCCTCGAAGTACTTCTGCTCCTCCGCGTCCAGGAATACTGCTTCCATGTAGCCCTGGCTCTCCGCCTCCTTTTTAGCCAAAGCGCTGGTTACGTAGTTGGAGGCGCACTTGATCCACCCGGTGCCGCCCCGGTGAGCCCGGACCCGGCCGGTAGTGAC
>JAGLQP010000518.1 GCA_023136785.1 Spirochaetales bacterium | reverse complement strand
GAAAGGGGGCGAACTCCTGCTCGGTGTAGCCTTCAGGATCCGTGTCAGAGCCGACGTCGGTTTGTTGTTGGGAATGAACAGGACCTGCCAAAACGGCAAGAGCGATCAGAACCAGGGCGAGCTTCCTACCCATGTCTGCTGCCGAACAGGACCGTACCGAGACGAATTAAATTTGCCCCTTCTTCGATAGCGACTTCGAAATCCGACGACATTCCCATAGAGAGGGTGTCCAGAGAAAGCTCCGGGTACCGGTCCTGAAGACCTTGGTACATCTTCTGTAGCCGCGCAAAGGCCCGGCGAATTCGATCTCGGTCCGTTGTGAACGGACCAATGGTCATCAACCCCCGTACGCAAAGATGATCCAGCTTGGTTATCTTCTCACAGGTCTCCTCGAGGCGCTTCTCCTCGACGAATCCGAATTTCGTATCTTCTTCGGAGGTGTTGAATTCCAAGAGGATATCCATCTTCCTGCCCAGCTCAGAGCAATACCTGTTGAGGGCTTCGGCGGTCTGCAGCTTGTCGATCGACTGAACACAGTGGAACAACGAAGCGGCGATCTTGGCCTTGTTTCGCTGCAGATGGCCGATCAGGTGCAGCTCGATTCCAGAGCTGACCAGGGACTGGTATTTGCTCTGGGCTTCCTGCACCCGATTTTCCCCGAACAGGGTCAGCCCTGCAGCACGGGCTACATCGATATAGGAGGAGGGCAAGGTCTTGGTGACTGCCAGGAGCCGAATATCCTCGGCATCGCGGCCGGCCTGCCGGGCGGCTTCGGCCATTCGCTTGCGGGCGGAGCGGAGATTGTCTGTAAAGACTTCGAGGTTTATGTTCATATCCCGAGCGTCGTAACCTACCAGCGCAGCTCCGTAACCGGAGGATAGGCTTTACGCACCGCAATTGTCAGTGGTACCGCCCCAACAACCCCGGCGAGGTTCTGCAGAAGGTTTCCCGGCAGTTCCACCAGGGCTGCGCTGAAACCCACCATCAGAGTTCCAGATGCCAGGTATCCGGCGCACATGACAACGGTGCCCGCGACGGCGGCAACCAGCCAGAAAAGGTTGAATGTCCCCCGCTTTCCTCTCCAGGCGATCGAGGCGATCAATCCGGCCACCAACCCCTGCAGGCCGTGAACGAGCAGGGAAATCGGCGCCCACTGGGAATAGCCGGAGATCAGATCCGCCAGAGCCGTTCCCAATCCCCCGGCGATCAAAGCGCTGACCGGTCCGAAGGTGAAAGCTGTGAAGTAGATGGCTACATCCCCCAGGTTGAGATATCCTCTGGTAGGAGCGATGGGAATGCGCACCATGTAGGTAAACACGGCGGTGACAGCGGTTAAAATCGCCAGAGAGGCGATGCGAAAGGCGGGGCTTCCTGGAATCCGAAATCGTCTTTTTTCTTCGTTCATGAGATGTAATTATAATCGATATTCCCGGTTAGGGGAACAGCACGAGGGAGATCACGATCGCACCCGCGACCAGGGCGGTAATCATCCCGTCGCGAATCAGCGAAGCACCGGTTTTCAAAGTGTGGAAAGAGCTGCGGCGGTTTTTCCGGCCCACCCCTCGGCATTCGAGAGCCATGGCCAGGGTGGGGATGCGGCGTACCGACAGGATCAGCACCGAGGTAAGGATGGGAATGGTTTCGGCCAGCCGGTGTCCCCTTCTTTTCCTGGGCTTGTTCTTTCCCTTCCCTCGGGTGCGGCCGGAGCTTGTTGCCGGTTTCGCCTCCCCTGTCTCGCCGGCCAGGCGCAGACGATGGGCGTCCCGGACCTGGTTGTAAAGCCTCCGGATCGTCGGGATGTACTCCATGGCGATGCTCAGAACCATGGAAATGGCAAAGGGAAGACGGAACCAGCGAAAGGCCAGGGTCAGAGAATCCGGATCCGTGGTACCCAT
>JAGLQP010000517.1 GCA_023136785.1 Spirochaetales bacterium | reverse complement strand
GGGCGGGTATCTCCGTGGAGAGCGGTGTGCCTCCTTTTCGCGGACCGGATGGTCTGTGGAACAGCTGTGATCCCAAGTACCTCGAATTGTCCTACTTGCATCAGTACCCCGAGAAATGCTGGCGGATCCTCAAAGGTATTTTCTACGAGCACTTCGCCAGGGCCGAGCCCAACGAGGCTCACCGGGTCCTGGCCCGTCTCGAACAGCGGGGCCTGCTCAAGGCCGTGATCACCCAGAACATCGACAACCTGCATCAAATCGCCGGATCCCAGAAGGTTATCGAGTTTCATGGAAACACACGAGATTTAATCTGTCTGTCCTGCGGCGCGACAGTTGCAGCAGATCCTGACATACTCGGGGTTCTGCCGCCGAAATGCACCTGCGGTGGGGTGCTCAAACCGGACTGCATCTTCTTCGGCGAAGAAATCCCGCAGAGAGCCTGGCTGGAGTCCAGACGGGAAATCGAGGCGGCGGATGTCGTGCTGATTGTCGGTTCCACGGGAGAGGTGTACCCCGCCGCCTCCCTACCCCATCAAGCCGCCGGCAACGGTGCTCGGATCGTCGAGATCAACCCGGAGGACAGCAACTTCACCCACACGATCACCGACATCTTCATTCCCCTTCCAGCCGGCACGGCTCTGGCCCGGATCGAGGAACTGCTGAAAATCTGAAGGAAGATCATGAGGGGCTTCTACGGCTTTGCCGCCGACTTCATCGTTGTATTTCACCTCTGCTACGTGCTGTTTGCCGTGGGCGGCGAGTTGCTCATCGTGTTGGGCTGGCTGTTTCGATGGCCATGGATCCGTAATTTCACCTTCCGCATCGTCCATCTGCTTGCGGTCGTCGTGGTTGCTATAGAAGCGCTGATCGGAGTGCTCTGCCCCCTTACCGAATGGGAGTACAGGCTTCGGTTTCTTGCCGGTCAGATCGTCGAGGGGGAAATCCCCTTCATGGCTCGTCTGGTTCGGCGGCTCATTTTTTACGATTTTCCCGCCTGGGTCTTCACTCTCACGTACATCCTGTTTGCCCTTCTTGTGGCCGCATCCTTTTTCTTTGCACCACCTCGAAGGAAGCCCCGCCCCGAAAAACAGTAGTGCTCTTTTATCGGGTACTCCCTTCCATCCAACTCAAATGTAACCAGAATTTAATCGTGAAATAATGGACGTTTTCTCTCTACCTTAGTACATTGTCAGCAGACTTCGTTTAGAGTTGCGCAACCTTATCGGAGGGGGGATGGTCTGATTGAGTATAGGAACAAAGTTATGACGGAAACGGTTCAAACAGAAGCGATTGTCTTTCCTATAAGAACAAAGCTGCAGGACGGCACCAAGATGCTGATCCGACCGCTGCAGCGGTCGGACAGGAACGATTTAATACGGGGATTCTCAATGCTGTCTATGGGCTCCCGGCGGTTCCGTTTCTTGACCCCGATTCGAAAGCTTTCCGAATACCAGCTCAAATCGCTGATCGAAGTGGATCAACTAAATCATGTGGCCATCGGTGTGAAAGACATCGGCCGCCTGGGCAAACCTGGAATCGCGATCGGACGCTTCGTCCGTTTGGAGGATGAACCCACTATTGCGGAGTTTGCCCTCACCGTCTCCGACGAGTACCAAAATCGAGGCATCGGTAAACTGCTTACGCGACTGCTCATGAGAGTTGCTCGTGAGAGGGGTATCCAAGTCCTGCGGGGATTTCTGCTGGATGACAACCTGGCCATGATCCGGCTGCTCGAAAGTTTCGGGGCTCGTACAAAGAGAGAAACAGGAAACGTACTGCAAAGCGATCTACCTGTAGTTATGGCCACACCAGAGGGCGAGACCTCTCATCCCACTTGACAGATACGTAACTTTCTACTAATTTTACCATCGTCATTCCCCTGTAGCTCAGCTGGTA
>JAGLQP010000516.1 GCA_023136785.1 Spirochaetales bacterium | reverse complement strand
AAGGTGGAAGCGGTAAAGAACAACGTATTCGGGACACAGAATATAGTCGCTGCCTCTCTGGCAGCCGGGGTCGAACGTTTCGTCCTGGTTTCTACGGACAAGGCCGTCGATCCGAACAGCGTGTACGGAGCCTCCAAGCTGATCGCCGAAGAGCTGGTGCTGCGGCAGGGCAGGCCCGACAGGGTATTTCTGGTTGTACGCTTCGGAAATGTTCTGGGATCCCGCGGCAGTATTCTGCCGCTTTTCCGTCAGCAGATTCTGAGGGGGGGACCGGTTACGATCACCGATCCACAGAGCAAGCGATTTTTCATGACCATTCCCGAGGCGGTGAGCCTGGTGTTGCAGGCCGGGGGGGTCGGCCGCTCCCGGGGACTGTATCTCCTCGATATGGGAGAGCCCGTGTCGATAAAGGAGATAGCCGAGCAGATGGTTCGTTTCTACGGATACGAACCCGACAAGGAGATCCAGGTCGTGTACACGGGTCTACGCCCCGGGGAGAAGCTGGAAGAGAGGCTGTGGAGCAACGGCGACGAGGCCAAAGCCACGGAGTATCCTAAAATCCTCAAACTCGATCGCCACTATGCTTTGAACGGACGGTTGGAGGGGGTCATCGACCGCCTCAGCCCGATTTGCTTTTTCGACACCGAGAAATCCGAGGTGTACAGAAACCGGAAGGCCCTTCGGCACATCCTCAAAGAAATCGTTCCCACCCTGCGGATTCCGGAAGATGAGCCTCCCCACTGATTTCATCCCCTTCTATCGTCCCTCGATTGGCAGGGAAGAGGAGGAGGCGGTCCTTTCGGTGCTGCGCAGCGGTTGGCTGACCACAGGAGAGGTGACCCAACGCTTCGAACAGGAGTTTGCCGCACGGGCCGGTGTGAATCACGCCCTGGCGGTAAGCTCGGCCACCGCCGGACTTCACCTGTGCCTGGAGGCGGCGGGAGTAGGGGAGAATGCCAAGGTCGCGACAACACCCTACACCTTTGCCGCCACCGCGGAGGTAATCCGCTACCTTGGCGCCGATCCCCTGTTTGTAGATATCGAGGAGGATAGCTACAACCTCTGCCCCGATCGGCTTGAAGAAGCCATGCTGAAGGACCCAACAGTGGCAGCGGTGCTTCCCGTGCACGTCGGGGGTCTACCCTGCCGGATGGAACAGATCCTGGATATCGCCGCTGCCCACCGTGCTCTGGTGATCGAGGATGCGGCCCACTGTTTTCCCCGAGAAGGGGATGGGGCAGCTTCCGGTACGCTCGGCGCCATGGGAGTCTACTCGTTTTACGTGACCAAACCGATCACCACCGGAGAGGGCGGCATGGTGGTCACCCGGGACGGCGAACTGGCCCGCAGGATGAGCATGATGCGTCTGCACGGGATCGACAGAGACGTGTGGAACCGCTACACCTCCCAAGATGCTTCCTGGTATTACGAAGTCCGGGAACCGGGTTTCAAATACAATCTGACCGATCTGGCCTCCAGTCTGGGCAGGGTGCAGCTGAGAAAGTCCGAAGGATTTTGCCTGGCCCGAGAAAATATCACTCGCATGTATTTTGAGGGACTGGGGGGACTGGATTACCTAAAACTTCCCGTAAGGGATCCGAATCATTCCTGGCATCTGTTTCAAGTGCGATTGGTATTGCAGAAGTTGACCGTCGATAGGGACCGTTTCGTCGATGCTCTGATGGAGATGGGGATCGGGGTATCGGTGCACTTCATCCCCTTGCACATCATGCCCTACTATCGCGGGGCCTACGGTCTGAAGGAACGGGATTTTCCGATCGCCCTGAAGTGCTACTGCGAGACGATCAGCCTGCCGATCTATCCCGACCTGACGGAGGAGCAGGTTCACAGGATCATTTCTGCGATCAAAGAGCTGGGCGAACGCAACTATAGAAA
>JAGLQP010000515.1 GCA_023136785.1 Spirochaetales bacterium | reverse complement strand
CCGATCTAACTATCGAAAATCTATGTTTCTCCTATCCGGAATACCCGGGGCTGCCCACACGACGTCTGTTCAACGGTCTCGATCTCGAGATAGTGGAGGCAGGCATCGCTCTGTTGCTTGCCCGGCCGGATCAGGGCAAGACCACCCTCTGTAGAACCCTTGGAGGGCTGGTCCCGCGATTCTCTGGAGGGTCGGTAGAGGGGCGGGTCCAACTTGGGAGCGTACAGCTGCTGGAGCACCAGCCCTTTGACCTCCTCGAACAGGTGGGGCTCGTTTTCCAGCACCCGGGGGAACAGCTGTTTCTCTCCCGCTGCGACTCGGAGATCGCCTTCGCTCTGGAGTCCCTCGGCATTTCCCGGTCTGAGATAGAAGCCAGGCTGGAAGACGCTCTACGGGCGATGGACCTGGAGCGCTACCGGAAAGAGTCTCCGAAAAATCTCTCCGGCGGCGAGAAAAAGAAGCTTCTTGTTGCCTGCCTGATTGCGGTCAATCCGCAGCTCTGGCTGCTCGATGAGACTCTGGAGGAACTGGACAGCGACACGAAGACCGGTCTCCTCCGGCTGCTCAAAGAGCGGCAGCGCACCACCCTGATTCTCTCGGCGAAATGGCACGAGCTGTTTCGGGAGTATGTGGACCAGGTTTTCCTCATGGAAGGCGGAAATATTCAGAGAATCCAAGAACCATTAAGAAGCCCGGAATTTCACGACCTGCTCCTGCGACGGGGGTTTATCCTGCCCACAGAAGGGCTGCGGGGTCGGGGAGGAGCGCTGCGGCCGAGCAGCCCGCAACCTCCGTCTGCCCAAGCCCGAGGCACCAGAGCGCTTGAAGCCGAATCCCGAGAGGGCGGCTCCCTGCTGGAGGCGATGGATCTGTTCTTCGAGTACGAACCGGGGGACGGCCGGGAGGGATCAACCTTCTCCCTCCAGATCGAGAGCCTGAAACTCCAGGCAGGAAGAACCCTCGCCTTGGTGGGGAACAACGGCTCGGGGAAATCGACATTGGGGCAGATCCTCTGCGGTCTTCTCACACCCAAGAGAGGGGCAATTAAAATACGAAAGAACGGGATACTGCAGGCTGCGGCGGGGGATACCCTGAACCGCTTCACCGGGTATCTGTTCCAGGACCCGGATCTGCAGATTTTCCTGCCCACTGTATTCGAAGAGTTGGCCCTGGGTTTGAAGCATCTGCACCTCGAGGCGAAGGAGATCAGCAGAAGGGTAGAGGAAGCGATATCCCTGTTCAACCTTCCCGTGACCGATTCCCCTCCATCCCTGATGAGCTACGGCGCCCGAAAGCGGCTGCAGGCCGGGGTGTACTACCTTTTAGACCGCCCTCTGATGATCATTGACGAGGGTGATTCCGGTCTGGGGGTCAACGATTTCGCCGAGATGGTCCGGGTCTTTCAGAATCCCGGGAGAGCTCTACTGTTCATTACCCACGATCATCGATTGGCTCAGGGCTTGGCCGATGAGGTGTTGGAACTAAAAAACGGGAGGCTGCTTTGATCGCCCCGGTCTACGGCAAAAGGGGACAATCACCGGTCCACCGTTTTGATCCACGGGGCAAGATCATCCTGCTGCTGATCCTCCTGATCACCTTTTTCCTGCCCCTCAAGATCGAACACCTCGCCATACACCTCGCAGTGGTGGCCGCCCTGACCGTCATCTTTCTCGGTATTGGGAATGCTCTTCGTCCGCTTCGTCTGATTCTGCCGATCCTGATTCTCGTACTGGTACTGACGCCCCCCTTTCACAGGGAGGGTCCCGTGCTGTTCTCTATACGGAGTTTCCCCATCTTGACCGCATTCGGATTGTTGGAGGCCTTACGCCTGATCGTCCGCTTCACCGGCATCACCTTGATCTTCTACCTGTTCATGGGTACCACGGATCCGGATTCTC
>JAGLQP010000514.1 GCA_023136785.1 Spirochaetales bacterium | reverse complement strand
CTCAGGAACAGGAATTGGAGGATTGTGGGAAAATATTTCCCATACGGTAAGCCTGAGAAAAATTTTCTCACCTGGAGGGGTTCGCTGGACGGAGCGCGAGTTTCTATACCTTTTTTCTCAGCGCTCTCAGGCCATTGAAAATGACCAGCAGGCTCGCACCCATGTCGGCCAGGACCGCCATCCACAGGGTCGCAAGTCCCAAGGGTGTCAGGACGATGAACACGGCCTTGAGGAGAATCGAGAAGACGATATTCTGCTTGATCAGCCGCAGCGCCCGCCGTCCCAGGCGAACAGCCAGGGGCAGCTTGCTCAGGTCGTCCGACATCAGGGCGACGTCCGCGGTTTCCAGGGCTGCATCGGTTCCGGCCACGCCCATGGCTATTCCCACCGTGGCGGTCGCCAGCGCCGGTGCGTCGTTGACTCCGTCGCCGACCATTGCCACGTTCCCGTAATTGTCCACCAGCTCGCGTACCGCCACGACCTTGTCTTCGGGCAGAAGCTCCGCCTTGTAGGCATCCATCCCGATACGATCGCTGATTGCAGCTGCGGTGGATCGGTTGTCTCCTGTGAGTAAAATGGTATGTTGTACGCCGAGGTTTTTCAGGCTGGCAACAGCGGCACTCGACTCCGCCCTGGGCTGATCGGAGATGGCTATGATACCAAGAACGGTTCGTCCGTCACCGAGAATCACGGCGGTTTTCCCCTCTTTTTCAAGGCTGTCCAATCGGGCATCGAGCTCGGGATAGCACCAACCCATCTCCTCGAACAGTCTGTGGTTGCCAATGTAGTAGCGGCCGCCCTCGATCGTGGCCGCGGCCCCTCTCCCCGGCATACTGAGGAACTCAGAGGCTCCCGGGATTTCGAGACCCCTGGCTTGAGCCTCCGCCAGGATTGCCTTGGCCAGATGGTGCTCGGAGCGGGACTCGATTCCGGAGGCGATGCGAACCACCTCCTGCTCTTCCATGCCGCCCAACGCCAATACCAAGCTGACCGACGGCTTGCCGTAGGTCAGGGTCCCGGTTTTATCGAAGCCAATGGCCCTGAGAGAACCGATCGCTTCGAGAAACACACCCCCTTTGAAGAGGATCCCGTCCCGGGTCGCCCGGGCCAGCGCGCTTACGATGGTCACCGGTGTCGAGATAACCAACGCGCAGGGACAGGCGACAACCAGCAGTACCAGGGCCCTGTAGAACCACACGCTCCAGCTCGCCGCCGTGATCAGAGGTGGGAGCACCGCCATCAAGACGGCAATCAGCACGATCCCTGGTGTGTAGTATTTGGCAAAACGATCGACAAAGCTCTGGGAGGGCGCTTTGCGGGAGTGGGCTTCCTCCACACTGTGGATGATTCGGGATAAGGTAGTGTCCCGGGAGCGTTTCGTGACCCGAATCTCCAGGTATCCCCCCCCGTTGATCGATCCGCCGAATACATCGTCGCCCCTCGATTTGGCCACAGGCATTGACTCGCCGGTGATCGGTGATTGATCGAGCTCTGAAGTTCCTTCGACCACGGTACCGTCAAGGGGCACCCGTTCGCCGGGGCGTACAGTCAGGATATCCCCTATCTGAACGTCCTCCACCGGCACGGTTTTTTCCTCGTCACTGTCCCGTATGCGGGCTACGTTGGGAGCGAGATCCATCAGGCTCTTGATCGAGCGGCGGGCCCGATTCATGCTGTACGACTCGAGCAGATTGGCTAAAGAGAAGAGAAAGATAACCGTGGCTCCTTCTAGCCACTCACCGATCGCCGCCGCCCCAATTACCGCCAGGGTCATCAGGACGTTAATATCTATGGTCAGGTTGCGCAGAGCGTAAAACCCCTTGCGGGCCACCAGCCAGCCCCCGCTGAGAATAGCCGCTACATACACAGGAATGGATACCTCCGGCCCGAGGGAGGCCAGGGACAG
>JAGLQP010000513.1 GCA_023136785.1 Spirochaetales bacterium | reverse complement strand
GCGCCGATCTCGCTCCTTCGTTCTCTGATCAGCGCCGGGATTCGGTTGAAGAACTCGAGATACAGGTAGCTTCTGTCGAACAGTTCGAGGAGGCGGCCGGAGCCCTGATCCAGCTGGTTGATCTCGATGAAGGCATGATTGGCCAACACATTCTGAAGCTCCCCTATGGCTTTCTTTCGTTTTCCGTTCCAGAAATAAGTCTGAGCCAGGGTTTCCCGCAGCTCCAGGTTATCCGGTTGACGCTCTAGCTCTGCTTCGTACTCGGCGATTACCTCCTCTCTCAAACTCTCCTTGGTGTAAAACAGCTCCAGATACTGAGAGAGTTTGGGTGAGGATCGAAAGGAAACGGTGATCAGGTTCTGGACCTCTTCGGCCCTGTTTACCCTGTCCAGACGGGTGTAGATATTCACCAAGAGCAAATACAGCTCGAGCCTGTCTTGGTATCGCCGAATATTATTGCGTAAAACATTGATGCTGCGCTCCGGTACTCCATTGATGTAATACGATTCAGCCAGCTCCACGACGCTCCGATAATCCTCCGATGCAAGGCTCAAGGCTTTCTGGAACTGTTCATCTGCTTTTTGCTGTTCTCCGGCCCATTGATGTGCCAGGCCCAGATTGGCAATAAGATCGATGTTGTCGGGGTACTGCTCGAGGGCATTCCTGTAAAATACGATCGATTCCTCGTAGCGGCCGGTCCAGGCGGCGACCTTAGCCGCCTCCAGCCATAGGTCCAGCCGAGAAGGATCGAGCAGCAGAAGGGACCTATAGGTCTTCAATCCGGCAGATACATCCCCCTTCCAGATCAGGTTCTTGGCGGTTAACAGCTGAACCTCGATATTCTCCGGATCGAGCAATCCCGCGCGCCTCAGGTATTTGAGGGCGCTGAGATAATCCCCCACCAGGGAGTAGATCTGGGCGATTTCCAAATAGCCGGCAATATCATCCGGACTGTCTCGGATGACGATCTGGTACTCCTCGAAAGGTTGGAATGGGGTGTCGATAGAGCGGTCGCTCATGTCCTTCGGGAATACCGCGGGCAGGGGGCCCTGATCCAGGTTCTCTGAGGCCTGTTTTCTCACCAAGAAGAAACAATCGAGGTAGAAGAAGAACTTGCTGTCATAGCCGCGGGTATGGCTTACCAAAAAATCGATGGTGTGCTGCCCCGCGTCCAGCCGGATGTCTCCCACGTAATTCCAGTAGTAGGACGGTGCGTACTGCTCGACGACCGCCACATTCTCCCGATCCACCGACAGTGCTTCCCCGCCGTCCAGACGGAGGGAGAAGGGAGAGGCGTAGGAGGGAAGAAGCTCGTCAGCGGGTCCCGGGGGCGTACCACCGTACCACAGCTCGTACTCCCCGCTGTCTTCGACGTACAGCACGAAGGTTGCGTAGAAGGATCTGCCTCCCTGAAGGCCGGTGCGCCGATTGAGCTGCAGGGTGCGGAACTTCGAACAGCTGTAGTTCAGAATAGGCTCATTCGTGAAGTTCGTGGATACCGCATCTTCGCCCTCGATGAAGATCAGAGCCTCGTTTTCCTCCGGAAAAACAGGCTCGACCTTCTGTTCAGGAGCAATCAAGGCCTCCTCTTCCGCTTCCTGGCCGGCCTGATCCCCCCCTTCCCCCTCCTGAGCCCAGCCGAGGCCGGAAAAAAGGAAAAGAACAGCCAGGAGAATACAAAATGTGTTTTTATGTGTTTTCATAACTCCTCCCTTTGCTTGTACGCTCTCTACAGGTATAATACAGTACCCTTTAGAACATAGTACAGGATGGATGAGATCTCAGAAACCTATTAAACGTATCGGCGAACTGCTTCTTTTTTCCATCGCAATCGGCGCGGTAAACCTTTTTTTCAGAGATAATCCAGGGTTTTTCCGCGGTTCCTTCAATCCCTACCTCCTATTGGCAC
>JAGLQP010000512.1 GCA_023136785.1 Spirochaetales bacterium | reverse complement strand
TTTGACTACCTTAGAGATTCGGACCCTCTGTCAGAACTCAGCCGGTGAGCTTTTTGCCGGCTCTAAGGGCTACGGGATCTTCCAGTGGCGGGACGGCGAATGGCAGGCCTTGCTCCCCTTCGGCCAGTGGGGGGTGTTTTGGCCGATGTGGGATGACCGTCCGCTTTACCAGTACACCTCCCTGCTTATCCATCCCGAAAACAGCCTGCGGGTCATGATGGGTACCTTTCCCCAGGGCATCTACTTGAGCGAAGATGGGGGGGCAAGCTGGCACGAGAGCAATATAGGCTGGACCATGGACGGCGTTTTCCGATTGGTACATCATCCTGAGAAGCCTTCCCTGGTTTTCGCCGGCACCTACAATGGACTAAACCGTTCCTACGATTTCGGGAAACACTGGCAGATGTCGGACACCGGCTGGCCGGACGAGCAGTGGGTTTTTTCCATCGACTTCGATCTTCGGGACCCTTCGATCATGTATGCGTGTTCCAAGAACGGGGAAAACGAAGGCCGGGGCGCGGAGGGATTTCACGGCACGGTGATGAAGTCCACCGATGGCGGAGACAGCTGGTTCAGCATCATGTCCGGGCTCGATTCAAACCAGGAGTTTTACGAAATCCTTGTCGATCGCTACGATCCCCTGGTGCTCTATCTGGCGGCGCAAAACCAGGGCGTAATGATATCAACAGACGCCGGGCGAAGCTGGCAAAGCTGGAACGAGGGACTGTTCAACAGGCGCCCCGGAACCAACGGCAACAATGTCACCCGCTGTCTGCTGCTGTCCGCCGACGGCAACCTGCTGTACTTCGGCAGCGCCGGCGCGGGGGTATTTCGACGGGAGCGCTATCGGTAATGTCGAGCAGGGGGAATCCGCAAAGTCAAGATGGGGGTATGGTCGTAGAGTGACTCGCTCGCCGATATTTAAACAAAATCTACCATCTGGTAACTGATCTCGGGACGGTTCAGCGGCGCTTTCTGACGGCTCGTGTTGAAGTGTGAGAAACGCAGCTTTTTGACCAGGCTGACAATTTTATTCCCACTTTGCTCGAGATAGGCGAAAAGGAACTCCGGATGCTGCTCTCCAACCTTTTTACGCGCAGATTTCCGAAATTCCAGAATCGTCACTCCGGACTCCGCTGAAATTGTGACCGGGAGGGCGGTTAAAGCAGCGAAATGTCTGAAAAGTTACTCGCCCGGTCCGGTGATTTACATCCGTCGAATCAGCCGCTCCGCTTCCTTAAGCACTCGATCCTTGTCCTCCCCCCGGATGATGACGTACTTAAAGGTTTCGATCGCCGCCTCTCGCACGTGCTCCCGGCGGGCGTCCTTGTCGAAAGCTCCGAGAACGTAGATTCGGTACACAGTTTGGGCGAGGTCGGGACAGAGCTTGCCCGTTGCGCTCCAGTGAGCCCGGATGACGTTGGCCTCTATCGGTTCTCTGGGTAGATAGCTCACCGCCATATCCGCCCCCAAGGCTGTATTCAGCTCTGGCAGGCGAACGCCGGCCTTCTCCGCCGCTTCGGGAAGGATGCGGTCCAGCTCCGCTTGAAGATACACGGCGTATCGTTTGAGCATGTCTTCGACTGCGTCGAAGCGCGCTCCCCGCTCGTCGGGTTTTTCCTCGGAAACGCCCATGTAGACAACGTACCTTTTGGGTATTTGTGAAGCTCGCACCCCCGCCTCCTTCAGGGCGGCCTTCCGATTATCGATCCAGCGCGGCGCGTCCCGCTTCGGGTCGCTGTCTTTGTCCCATACGACCTGTCCGGGCTCGGTACATTCGCCGGCACCGGTGGTGACACAGCCACTCAGTAGAATTCCTGTAAATATCGCGAGCACAACCGTAAGGATGGTGATGATCATAGATCGGTTCAGCTTCATGCCATACCTCCTGCTTCAACTATATCACACTG
>JAGLQP010000511.1 GCA_023136785.1 Spirochaetales bacterium | reverse complement strand
CCTGGAGCGAAGCAGCGGCCGGCGCAAGAAGCTCAAGGTGGACCTCAACCGTGCCGCAGGAAAGAAGAAAAAAACCGCTACGTGGGCGTCGAAGAAGAGCGGGAGTTGAGCTCCCGCATGGAACCGCACGTGTCTGAGCAGGAAGACTACCGGGAAGCCCTGAGCCTGGCCCTGAAAACGCAATACCGGGAGGCTGCGGCGAAGCTTGCCGAGCTCCTCGGCGAGCATCCGCAGCATGTGCCTTCCCTGGTCCTTCTAGGTAAGGTGGAGTACTACCTGAGGCGCTTCTCCTCCTCCCGTCGGCGCTTCGAACAGGTCTTGAACCTGGAGCCTGAAAACTCGGCCGCCTGGTTCGGGCTGCAATACTACTCCCAGCGCAGGCGGACGGTGCTGCTTCTTGGCGTGCTGGGGGTCTCCGTCGGGGCGCTGGTCCTGATGGGCGCCCTTTTTTTTCGCTCCCTGCGGCAGAGTATAGACAGCGACCTGAAGGAAACCGAACAGCGCTTGACCGGCCGGCTGCTCGAGATGGAGCGCTCACTGGCCGGAGAAGCGGAGGCCCGGACGCACATCGATGAGGCACTGCTCAAGAATGTGGAAGGGATTTCGGAGGAGCTGAAACGGCAGGGACGCAGCCAGGAGGCGATAGGAAACCGCATCAATTCCCTCTTTGCCTCGGTGCACGAGCGCCTGGAAGAGCTCTCGGACCTGCAGACCGGGCTGGATCGTGAGCTTCGGGCGGACATCCGCGAACTTCGAAGCCTGATTGGGGAGCTTCGCGCTTTACTGCAGAAGAGCACCCCTGGGCAGTAAATGGGATGGGAACAGCCTTTCCCGGTGGTGAACGGCCTGGCCAAGGGAGGTTTCCTGTCCCCGCCGGATGAGTACCGTCCAGATTCTGTTCAAAAATTATTTCCAAAGCATCGTGGATCAGCACCAATCCCGATTGCAGATTCGAGCAGTCCATGGAACTCGGCATATCTGTTTTATAACTACCTTTATCTTCCCACGAACAATTGATGCGGTGCGCGAAGATAAGAGTAGAGGAGGTTATTCGTTGCTGGTCCGATCGTGGTCAGTGTGTCCCATACACATAGCACAGATTGCATGGGCGGGGTCAGTGGTGGCAAATGTGTATCTTCTGACAAAGAGCTTTGATACAAGTTTCATGACTATGATTCGCGAACGGTCCAGTAGAAAGAAAATAAAATAGCCCCCGCTCTTCAAAATGTCGTTAGGTTCCCGGGTATTGTCTATCTGTTGGGTTTGGATAATAATGGCCGGGTGGCACAATCGAACGCAGCTGAAACCAAGTCTCGCGGCGGCTCCCGAGGAAAAAGCACGAGGAAAAAGACGAGGAGCTCCAAACCACGGAAACGGGCGAACAGCGGGAAACTCCGCATCGGCGACCACTGGAACGCCATCACCATCATCGCCTTGTCCCAGAACAATCCCCTCAAGGCGATTGCCGAGTTCGTTGAGAACAGCATCGATGCCAATGCGAAAAACGTGACCATCGTTCGCGGGCGGGAGCGGGGTGAGCTGTACCTCAAGGTAATCGACGACGGCGAGGGTATTCCCCTAAACGAAGAGGGCCTGCCCAATTTCCGCTACGTGGCGACCCACATCTGTGATTCCCTCAAGAAACGGTTGAAGGAGCAGGGAGCCGAGGGCGTCCAGGGAGAGTTCGGTATCGGTCTGTTGAGCTTCTGGACCGTAGGAGAGCGCCTGCTCCTTTCCTCGGCCGGCGCTGACGGCAAGACCTACCAGATGGAGATGAAAAAGGGAGAGTCCGGATATTCGATCAACCAGAGGCGGTTCCTGTTCTCCCATCCCGGTACCGAGTTGATGATCCATCCGCTTCTTCCAGGGATTCGTCAGCTCAACGGCGAGCGAATCCAGCATTACCTGGCT
>JAGLQP010000510.1 GCA_023136785.1 Spirochaetales bacterium | reverse complement strand
TATGTAGTCTGTGCCGAGCCGTTTCAAGCTTGCCTCGCAATGTCGGGGAAGAACGTCGGGGGCCATGTTGTTGGGGCTGACCTTGGTTCCAAGAATGATCTTGTCCCTAGGGATACCGCGGATTGCCTGGCCGAGGGATGATTCACTTCGTCCGTCGTTGTATGCCTCGGCGGTGTCGAAGTAGGTTATTCCCAGATCGATCGATCGCCCGACGACCTCCCCGGCATCTTGTTGAGCCTGCTGTCCCCAGTACTCTCCACCGCCGAAAGACCAGCAGCCCACACCGAGGGCTGAAAGATGCAAGCCCGAAGTACCGCATTTCCTAATCTCCAAAATTCTCTTCCGCCTTGTTCTCACAATTTTTCCCACACCCCACTGCTCTCGGGCGGCGACCTAGATCAGCCGTCCGTCGAAGTCCTTCCTGTCATTCTCCGGTTGCAGGGGAAATTGCACGGGCCGACGATCCCGGTTGGATCTGTAGATCCCGGTAAACAGCTCTACGGTTTTACGTCCCTCCTCCCCGGTAACGAGGGGCTGTCTGTCTTCAAGAACGGCCTGCAGAAAATCCTGAATCTGCAACCGGTGATAGTAGCTTGCCGCGTCAATGGTCTTGAAGAACCGCGTGTCCTCCAGCCTCCACTTCTCCAACATCGACTCCTGTCCGGGGACATTCCACAGGTCGTTGAGCGGAGGTTCCAACACAGGCGACATTCCGGCGATGAACATGGCGCCACCGTCGGTCTGGACTCCCACAGAAGCTCCGTTCTTCCCGTGGATATGGACCTTTCCGTACAATCCGGGTTTCTGAGAGTTGGAAACAACGATGTTCCCCAAGGCGCCGCCCGCGAAGCGGATCACCACAATCGCAGTATCTTCGACCTCGATGTAGGGATGGTTCAGGTTGTCCCAGTAGCCGAACAGTTCCTCGACAGGCCCCATGAACCACTGAAGAAGATCGAGTTGATGAGGTGCCTGATTGACCAACACCCCTCCCCCTTCCAGCTTCCAGGTGCCCCGCCAAGGATCGCTCCGGTAGTAGGGCTGATCCCGCCAGCCCAGCATGGTCACCATTCCCAGGATCGGATCGCCGATTCGGCCGCTGTCGATGGCCTGTTTCACCCTGGTGACCGGGGCGTACCAGCGGCGCTGGCTGACCGTGCCCAGCTTGCATCCGCTGTCCCCGGCCGCGGCGATCATTGCGTCGCAGTCCTTTAAGGAAGAGGCCAGAGGTTTTTCAACCAGCACGTGGACTCCTGCCTTCAGAGCCTGAATCGCCGGGCCGGCGTGAAAGGGATGGGGAGTGCAGACGACCACCGTATCGACTTCTTTCAGCATCGCATCCAGATCGTTATACCCCGCAGCCCCGTACTGACTGGAGAAGGCTGCCGCCTTGTCAGCCGACCGGCTGTAGGCGGCGACAAACTCGGATTCCTGCAACTCCGAAAGAGCCTTGGCATGGGTATGACTGACTTTTCCGCAGCCGATTACACCTGTACGCAGTTTTTTCATTTGTCCTCCCGTCGAGTTACGGAACGAGGATCACCTTCATCAGCCCGGGTTCTCCACTATACAGCCGTTCAAACCAACCGGCTCCTTCAGCCAGAGGCGCGGTGGCGCTGATCATCGCATCGACCTCCACTGCCCCGCGGGCGATCAGTTCCAGACAGTTCGGGTACTCGCCACTGGAGGCGCAGGAACCGTTCACACTGATCTCCCGGGTGACCACGGATTGTAGAGGGAAATCCACCGATGGAATTATGTTCCCAATCAGCGTCAAGGACCCTCCCTTTCGCAGAGCCGCCACCGCATCTTGCACCGAGGCAGTGACACCGACCGCTTCGACGGCCAGGTCCACTCCTCTCGTTGCATGCTTCCGCACTTCCCGTCCCACCTCTACATCCTTTGAATTGAT
>JAGLQP010000051.1 GCA_023136785.1 Spirochaetales bacterium | reverse complement strand
CGCTGATTGATGTCAGCTCCCTGTTCGAGAAGTTTGTCTAAGCTCTCGAAATCTCCCGCAACAGCGAGTTGTATAAGTAGGTCTACGTTTTTTTCTTGGCAGGTAGATGCTGTGAGAACTAGCAATAGGCAGACAGATATTCGTAGAATTCTATTCAATAATCATCCCAATTGCTACGATATTTTGCCCACCATGCATTGAAGTCTTTCCACTCTTCATAGCTCCAACGAAACTCTTCATAACCGTTTGTGGTACCTACTCCGTCTTCAGTGAAGTATGGCATGTCGGAGTAGCTAGCGCCGAAGGAATCGATTCTGATTTGCCAATCTGGATGAGTTTGGTAGTGCCATAGATAGGTATACGGGCTTTCCTCAACGTAAATGCGAAATAGACGACGAATATCCTTCGTCCGCGTCCCATCAACGAACTGTTTGAACATGAAGCGGGTCAGGTCTTCCAGGTCGGACTGGGTGGTGGCGAAATTGGGGACTCCCGACTCCCACCAGTAATCGGCGAACTCTTTTTCGATCACGGCATTTGCTCCGGAGACGATTCCTACGATCAGTCCATCGATGATTTCCAGGGTGTTGGATATACCTCCCACTACTCCGGAACCCGGGACGTTGACATTCCTTACAATCTCGTAGCCGGTGATAACGTCGTCGATCAGTCCGATAACATCGGCACCGGCACCGATAACATCGGCTCCCTTGCCGTACAGTATTTTGAGCGCTCCGAAGTAGTCCTCCCTGCCGACGATGTCAAACAGGGGCCTGGACATCTCCACTCGATCTTTATTTGAAAACAGATTGTGGAGCCTGTCAAATAGAGATACCGCTGGACCGACGGTATTTCGGATGGTGTAGATCGACGCGTCTCCAGGGTCCTGCTCGAGTTTCATCACGTAGTAGCTGCTCTTCCTGCGAGTTGTCCCGATCGCCGTGCCGCTCCACCTTTCGATGCTGTACAAATCGCCCTTCCCGCTCTCGTAGACATTGTCTACATAGGCTGAGAAAAACTCCGGTCCTATCGCTTCTGCTAGCCGGCTGGCAACCACATCCCGCAGCAGAGCTCGGTCCGCTTCGATAAAAGAGAAACCGTAGTCTTCTGATATTTTCAGAGCCATGTCCGTATGAGAACGGACGGCGAACCTCGTCTCCAACTGCTGGGCCAACACATCCGCGGTCAATCCATCCCGGTGCGCTTCGTGTTGGAGGACCACGCCGCTCGCCAGGCGGCTGTTGCGGTCCCAATACTCGCCCAGGGTTGCCACATGCACCTGCTTCACATCGTTGAGAAGCTCGGTTTGTCCTTTAGCATTGGTAAATCCGATCAGCAGCTGCGTCTGTCCGCCAAGCAGCTCGTCGTACAACTCCTGACCCTCGACATCTCCGTAGGAGAAAAGCGACCGCATCGAAGTTCCCACGGAGCGGTAATCCTTGTAGTCCTCCGCGGTTTCCCAATCGCCGAGAAGGTCGTAGCGGCGGATTTGCAAGCTCTCGATCCAGGTATCGAATCCGGAAGCTGCATCGACAAGAGCGGTTAGGCTGATATCGGCGCCTTGTTGACCCAACTCGATCCGTGGCTGTTCTCCTCCAAGGTGAAGCTCAAGAAGTCCGCCTGAGAGGGTTCTGTGATTCGCCCCCAATCCGAACATGCTGAAGTCGGCGAGGTTCAGGATCGTCTGACCGGTTAGAGCATACTCCAGACTCGCCTGGGTCAGTCCTCCCGCTAACCGGGATATTGACTGCACGTCTCGTATGTGCGTACTGGAAAATCCGGTCAGATTTCCTTCTATGATATTGCCGGCAGCGAATCCGGAGACTTCCGCCAGATAACCGCGCAGGGCTTGCTGGCCGATCAGGGTCTCTCTGTATTGTGCGGTGTCGAACATGAGCTGACCTTGAGAGTCAAAACCGACTGCATTCACCGTGGCGCCTACAACTCGGTTCGTTGCACTTTCTATACCCTGAAGCAGGGTCTTGCATACCCCACTCTCAGCGAAGGCTCCCAAAGCTCCATCCAGTGCATCGAAGCTCACCCCCGTTCCAACGCCCGCCATGCCGATCAAGGCCTGCTTGCCGAAAGACAGGACGCCCTCTTGCAGGTCGATATATCCACTTGATACGTCAGCCATCGTGAAGACAGCATCATCGACCAGGTTGACCGAAGCGGCGACCCAGACATTGCCGGTGGCCGTAGCGGCGATGCTCACCGCCAGGTCAACAGCGGAACGGGCGCTTGGGGCTTTGAGCCAGCCGTCCGCCTCGCCGTCATTGTCGGCATCGTCATCCCACATTCTCAGGTTGTACCAGGGGGTTACCAGCATGGACAGCCCGCGGAATTGCCTTGCCTCGTTTCGAAAATAGGCTTCCATGATCACGCCCAGTTGACCGTATCCGAGCTCTTGAACCTCCTCAGGTGCGTCCTGCTTCATTACCGGTTCATAGCCGATGTGATACGGGAACAGCCCGTCTACATCGTGGAACAAGCCGTCTTTTCTATGAAATCCCTGGGCGCCCTGAAATGCAGCGGTCTGTGAAGCAAAGTAGGCTTTAAAATCCTCGTTGATGCCCTCCCAATCCCAGTTTCCCCGTCGATTCTCCGGTCTGCCGAAGATCAGTTCTATATACTTCTTGAGGTTCTCTTGGGCCTGGACGGCCATCTCCTGGATGTAGTCGCCGGAACGGCTCTCAAGGGAAGCTCTGGAAAGGTCCACACCGGCATCAAAATCGGGGGCTACGAAATAGCGATAAGCCTGTACAGTCTGGCCCTCCTCTTCCAGGCCTCCGAACAGAGTCTTGTCGATTACCGAAGAGCGCCTGTACTCCGGACCGCTCCTGCGGTATCCGCTTCCCTGCAGCATATCGGAGAGGTTCTCCTCCATACTCCGGTTTGCTTCAACGATATTTGCTTCGATCGCATCCTCGGCTTGTTCAACCAATCGACGCATCTGAAGGGCGGTTACAAGGGCGACGCGGCTAAAAATTTCTTCCCCTATCGTATTGGCGAACTGTTGGGCGAATCGATCGTATGAGCTCGAAGAACGCAGACCCGGCAGATAGATCTCCGCTTTCAGGTCGACCGGTTGTGAGATGTAGTCCACCGAAAGAGCATCTTTCAGAACATCATCGAGAGCGGCGCCGGGCAACGCTTCCTGGACGATTCTCTTTACATTCGGTAGACCGCTGATCATGCTGGGGATGGTGATCGTCTGTGTTTCGGCAACCAGGCGATCCGCATCCAGGTTCATCTGTAGGGCAACGGATTGTGTCGCGGTGACGACGGCGTTGTGGGTGCTGCGTTCGATCCACTCTTCCCTATTACGCTCGAGTAGAATGTACTTCCCGTCCCACATCTGCAGTTTCTCGTTGTACTCGTTCAAGAATCTCCGAACCCACTGCTCATGACTGCCGGTGATTTGCCGTGCCCCCGCTGCCCATTCCTGAAGGCCTGCAGTCAAAAGGTTCTCGATCCCGGCTTCCCACACGCCTCGTTGATCTAGAAGCCGGCGGAGCTGGATTTGGAGATCCTGCTGGGCCTTTTCCTGGCAAAGCCTCAGACGATGTTCCATCAATCCGTAAAGATCAATAGCGATTTCCGACAACCGTTGAGATTGCCCTTCGGGGGTGAGAGCTTCGATTAATTGGGAATAGTTCAACTCTGCATCGTGATAATCATCTGCGGAGAAGCCGGAGCCGGGATCGGAGTACAGCTCGCGCGCCGTCTCAGCCAGGTCTTGCTCATTGGTATCGGGGTCGTACAGGCATTTCAAGTAGGTTGCCAGTTTCACCTGATGCTCTGCGGAGAGGTCGGATACTGCAGCGGAGATGGCCGCTCTGGTCTGTGTAAGATCTTCCGCGAAAAGGGACTGAACCGCTTGAAGCACCGCAAGGTTGTCGTTCCGCTGTCCCGGATCCATGCGGTCGAAGGCTTCCTCAATAATTGTCGAAAGTGCGTCGCTCACCGGAACTCCGGTCAGCTGTTCCAAGGCTGATGCGAGGGAGCTCCCATCCATGCCTTGGCCAACAAGAAACTCGAGCCTGCGGTTGAGATCGAGTCTATCCGCCTGGGCCTGCGTGGTTTCAGCCGCCTGTGAAGCGATCGAACCTCGCTCCTCTGCACCGGTTACGTGGAGGGGGGCGATTTTGTTCCGCAGCGACTGGATTTCATCTGCTTTCCACCATTTGAAGAGCCACCATTTTTTTTTCCAGTCGCGCTGCAATTTTCGGGCTTTATTCTCAACGTAGTTATAGGAAAGATCCCCGAGATCGTCACAGATGAAATCAGCCCCTGGAACGAAGTGGCCCGATGCAAGCATGGCTTTGAAGAAGGCGTACAGTCTGTTGGTGTGAAGGTCCGACTTCAGATCATCGAAAACCTGACCTGTTATCTTTTCCAGATAGTCCTCCGGGATCAGCCGGTGATCCGGATAGACCTTCAAAAGTTCAGGACCCGATTCACCCCAGACGAAGAAAGGCAGCGTAACGGGACCAAGCTTCAGGTATTCATCGACCAGAACGGTGAAATTTGGATTGTGCAGAATCGCGACGTTGATTGCGGGACTGTCTTCGAGATTCAGATCATTCTGAACTTTCACATCGTAGTAGTAAGCCAATCCGAATGAACGCAGGGCCGCCTCACAACCACCATCGAGTCCGGCCATGGCTGTCAACCATATCGTGACGTCATGGGACAGTTTCTCCGAAACCTCCGATTCTTCCCCTGCGAAGTAGGCCGCGATCGATTCAGCGAATTTCGAATCTTCTACCACGGAGAAATCGGTAAGAGCTCCCGGGTTCAGGCTTTCAAAGGTGGGAGTGTAGCTGAGGGCTTGGATCGAGTCTCCCTCGGCGTCGCGAAAGAAGCCAAATACCTCTCCGATCGATTTGATCAGCTCTGCTGTGCGGGTGCCAAGCCCGAATTCGATTTCCTCTATCGATTCCACCAGCAAGTCAGAGGCAAGAAGCAGATGCTGCCACGCGTTCAGCTGGGATAGCTCTCGGTCTTTCAGCTCGAGATATCCCGAGTCGAGCCGGGTCGAGGAATCGAAGAGTTGGCTGTCCGCATCCAGCGAGCGAAGGACAGCGAGAACGGTGGTTATTCGTCGGTAGGCCTGCTCTTGCTGACTGGCAATGCTGGGGGGAGTGTCGGTGGCCTGAGCAAGATCCAGCTGCTCGGAAAGGTAGGTCAACTCGTCTTCCAGACGGGCGATCTCCCGCTGGAGGCAGGAGGAAGGTTGACCATCCACTCCATACCCACGGATTCTCGCCTCCAGATCAACCAGAGATGTCAGCACTTGGTCACAGGTCTGTCGGCACTGACCAAGCGCACCTCCTTCCCCATTTTCACCCTGCCAGTAAGACAACTCTTCCTGAAGTAGATGTAGACTGTCCAATCGATCCGGATCGTTCTGCTCTTCGAGGATGGCTATCTCTCCCTGAAGCAGCTCGATATTGTCCTTGGCCACCTCGAGGAGGTCGCTGTTTTGGCTGTAGAGGCTCAGCAGCCTGCCGAGCTCCTGTTCCAGCTGATCCAGCTCGCCCTTGGAGGCGGCAGCCAGGTGTGTCATTGCCAGGTCGTACTGATCGATGAACTCCGATTCCATCTGATCCCACTGGGCCAAGCCTTCATCCAGGCGTCTCTGCATGTCTCCGATCCAGGTCTCTCGGGCTTGCTCGAACTCAAAGCTTGCCGTCCGCCACGCTTCCTCCGATTGGGCGAAAGAGGTGCGGGCGTCAGTCTCCCAGCGGATCCTTTCTTCGAGGAAACTCCGTTCCGCCCGGTTCCAGGCTTCGATTCCCTGTTTAAAAGCCAGGCGAAAATCCTCCTTCCAGGTTTGAGCATCGAGTACGATTGGCAGCTGTGTATGTTCGAGGATCGCTTCGGGACCTGTATCGGACGGAATACCTGAGTCTTGAAGCTCCGTCTGTGTGCGGGTGATCAACAATCGGGCCAGCTCTCTCGGAGTCCCTATTTCCTGTCCGATCGTCGCCCCCGAAGTTTCCTTCAGCCTGACCCGGATGAATTGGCTCTCCGCCTGGCGGTACAGACGTTCGAACTCTCTATGAACTTCCTCTTTATATTGGGTAAGGGTTGTTCGGGCTGTGGATTGGACTTTCCCGGCATCCGCGGTATCCAGGGCGGACAGCAGCTCGTGGTAGACGACCTGACTCTCCCGTTCCCACTGCTGTAAGAGTTCCTCCATACGAGCACCGAGGTGTTCCTTCCAGGCCTGGAAGTCCTCAGGCTTCCGCTCATGCTCGAGCACAAGCGGGTTGCCCCGAGCGTCCCGCAGGATACGCCCCGAATCATTGGTGGCAAATACATAGGCCTCGTGGGCCTTCTCGATCTCGTCGATGAATAGATCCAATCTGGGTCGGGGCAGGTTGTCCGCCCATTCGTGCCTGAGCCACAGGAGTAGACGTTCCTCCCATTCTTCCAGAAAGCGTTCTCTCTCCCATTCGGGTAGATCGGCCAACAGCAGATCCACCGTCTGCAGCCAATGATCCAGATCCCCCGCGTACTCCGCCCGTTCGAATATCAGTAGATGTTCTTTCTCGGGAAGCTGTGAAAAAGGCAGCTCCGACTCGTCGGATGTGGCTGGTTCAGAGATGAAAAGCAGGAGTAGAAGCCCGAAACCAAGAACAGTCGCTGGTTTCATACTCCACTTCTTTTTTTTGTATGGAAATCATCATAACCCCGGTGTGGGAAGATGACAAATTTATTTCTTGAATTTTTCTTTTTTTTCTCGCTTTTCTCGTAGCGCTGCCTGGTTTCCTAGTTCAGTTCCACGGTCAACCCTCCTTGATCGCCGTTCTGTGTCCTAGCACAGCGCTAGGATCAATTAGCACGAGCTTTGTCGTCCAACTTTTGGGATACTCGAACATGGAGGTCTCTGCATGGAGCTGATGCCGACCTTCCGCTCGGGATTGTCAGAAGCCCCATTGTCCGGTACAGTCAGAACATCCCTCTAGGAGGAGCAGAGATTGCCCAAGATCGAAGTGCTCGAGATGAGCAACATCTCCAAGTCCTTCCACACGACCCGGGCGAACCACCGCGTCAATCTGCGTATACAAGCGGGGGAGATCCTTGGTTTGCTGGGGGAGAACGGCGCCGGGAAAACCACGCTGATGAACATACTCTACGGCCTGATCCCCGTGGACGAAGGAGTGATCAGGATCAACGGCCAAGCCGTGCGAATCGAATCCCCCCGGGATGCGATCGATCTGGGCATCGGGATGGTCCACCAGCATTTCATGCTCATTCACAACCATACCGTTGCGGAAAATATCGCCCTGGGATTGAGCGACGCTCCCTTCCTGTCTCCCTGCCGGCACGTGGCGCGCAGGTTGGAGGAGTTCGGCCGGCGCTTCGGCTTGAAGATCAACCCCCAGGAACGGATCTGGCAGCTCTCCGCCGGGGAGCAGCAGCGCGTGGAAATAGTCAAGGCTTTGGTCAAAGGGGCGGATCTGCTGATTCTCGACGAGCCTACCTCGGTCCTGACACCCCAGGAAACGGAGGAGCTGTTCGCCATTCTGCGCCGCATGGCCGCCGAGGGGCACTCGGTTATCTTTATCAGCCACAAGCTGGAGGAGATCCTCTCCATCTGCCACCGGGTCCTGGTTCTGCGCAAGGGTGAGGTTGCCGGCAAGGCGGAGACCAGGGACGTGGACAAGCGGGAGCTGGCCCGCATGATGGTCGGCCGGGAGATCATCTTTCGCATCGAAAGACCCCACCTCGAACAGGGCGAGATGGTTCTGGATGTGGAGGACCTCGTTGTCCCGGGGGACCGCCAGCAGATCGCCGTGCGGGGAGTTCGTTTTCAAGTATTTCGGAACGAGATTTTCGGCATTGCCGGGGTTTCGGGAAACGGTCAGAGGGAGCTCATCGAGGCGGTCACCGGACTGCGAAAGGCTACGGAGGGTACGGTTGTTCTGGGCGGCCAGAACATCACCAATGCCTCCGCCCGGGTTGTGGCCAACCGGGGCATCTCCCACGTGCCGGAGGAGCGGATCAAGTTCGGGATCGTTCCCAATATGTTCGTGTACGAGAACGCCGTATTGAAGCAGCACCGGCGGCGTTTGTTTTCCCGCGTTCTGTTTCTCAACTACGGCAGCATCCGCAAGCACGCCTCTGCCATCATCGAACGGTTCAACGTCAGTGTGCCGACCATAGACACGCCGATCAAGAACCTGTCCGGGGGCAATATTCAGAAGCTGATCCTCGGCCGGGAGATCTCCGGCCGGCCCGCCCTGCTGGTGGCGGCCCATCCCACCTATGGCCTCGACGTTGGGGCAACGGAATACATCCGCAAACAGCTTCTACAGAAGCGGGAGCAGGGATTGGCGGTCCTTCTGGTCTCCGAAGATCTGGAGGAGATCTTCGAGCTCTGCGACCGGATCGCCGTCATGTACGAGGGCAGGTTTATGGGTATTCTGCCCACAGCCGAGGCAACCATGGAAGACGTGGGTCTGATGATGGCAGGCTCTCAGCCCGGCGCCGCGGTGGGAGGAGGGGAGTGAGCATCTCGATTCGCCTGCAGCCCCGGCAGGAGGCTTCGGCGGCGTTCCAGCTTGCCGTGCTGGTGCTCTCCCTGCTGGCCGGTTTTGTTGCCGTCAGCCTGGTGTTTGTAGTGAAGGGGGTGAATCCCTTCTTCGCTCTCTGGAAGATTCTGGTCGGTTCTTTCGGCAGTGTGTACGGAATTTCCGAAACCATCACCAAAGCGATTCCCCTGATCCTCATCGGGATCGGTCTTACCCTGGTCTTCCGGGCAAAGTTCTGGAATATCGGTGCTGAGAGCCAGCTGCTGATGGGAGCGATCTTCGCCACCTGGGTCGGGTTGAATCTGGGCACTCGTCTGCCCGCCTGGCTGGTGGTTCCGCTGATGTTCTTGGCCGGTTTCCTCGGTGGCGCCGTGTGGGGTCTTTTACCTGCTCTGTTCAAGGTACGCTTCGGGGTCAACGAGGTCATCTCCACTTTAATGCTCAACTATGTAGCAGCGGAGTTTTTGACTCTGCTCATCGTGGGGCCGTGGAAAGGGGCCACCCAACAGGGC
>JAGLQP010000509.1 GCA_023136785.1 Spirochaetales bacterium | reverse complement strand
CATAGCCGAAGAGTTTCAATTCTTAGCCAAATACTGCGATTTGCAGAAAATACGATTCCAGGAACGCCTGGATGTTCCACCAGCTGCGATCATGTTCGAGGGACCGCATATCCAAAGCTACCGCCGCCAATACTTTGGCCACTTCCCGCGCCTCTCCCACGATGCGGGAGGAAAGCATCACAGGAGTATACCCCAGATCAGTCGCTTTACCTGCAGCGGCGTTCAAAGCCGTGAAGTTCGTGCCCAGAAGCACATTGTCTACGCCTGAGAAAATGGGGTCGCCGGGCTTTGGCGTCTCCGCGATCTCTCCGTCGGCTCCCCGCTGCAGCAGTTCGAGTATCTGCGGAGGCAGCTGGTCTTCTATCCCGTACTTGCCCACAATGCCCAGCGCCTGGGCATAGGTTGTCTCATCAGGCACGCAGAGACCTGAAGCGATGGTATCCAAACGATCCCCCACCACATCCGATAGGATCAGATTCAGAGATCTGGCCGGGTGAAGCAGCGCCGCCAGACGTCCCCCCTTCAGGCGGGAGATATGCTTGCGGATGCAGTTGATCTCCTGAATCGTAGCCCCGCAGGCCAACAGAGCCTGGGTTGTGCTCTGTTTCTCTTCCAGGGTTATGGCTACCTGACCGCGTTCGCTTTCGGCACGAAACGGCGCCGGCAGTAGGGCTGAGCCGCCGCCGGATATCAGGTTCACCACCAGGGTTCGCTCGTCGGCTCGGCGGGCCAGTTCTTCAACCGCATCCGCCCCCTCTACCCCCCGCTCATCGGGGATGGGGTGTCCGGCTTCGATCGATCGGATCCGTTCGAGCGTTTCTGTATGCCCGTACTTGACCACGATCAGTCCCTCGCTGATCCGGTCGCCAAGAACTTCCTCCAGTCCCGCCGCCATGGAGGCGGTCGCCTTGCCGGTGCCGAGCACGATGATCCGATCGAAATCGTTTAAGTCGAGAGTCAGGGAAGTGGTTTCTGATTCAACCGTGAGCCGGTTCCCCTCGACCTGGAGACCGGCGCTGATCAGGTCTCTCGGGTTGACCCGTTTGACTCCCGAAAGGAAGATTCCCTCCAGATCCTGGTAGGCCCGGTTTCGTTTCGGCACAGTTCGTCCTCCCTCTTGATGGTTCTTCTTCGCTCCCCGGTTGGACGAAGCGCTATGACTCGACGGTTTCGGCTCCGATAATCAGGCTTACGATTTCATCGGGGTTTGTCTGTTTCGTGATCCGTTCCCCGACCTTTTCCCCCCGCCGCATCACAACCAGGCGATCCGAAACGGCAAAAACATCGTGGAGTTGATGGGTGATGATGATGATGCCGATACCTTGCTCTTTGAGCCGATTTACCAGTTTCAGTACCTTGCTCTGCTCGGCAACAGCCAGTCCGGCTGTCGGTTCATCCATGATCAGTACCCGGGCATCCCAATAGATCGACCGGGATATGGCGACAGCCTGTCTCTGACCTCCGGAAAGTACTCGAATAATGTTGCGAAGGGAGGGGATTTCGATTTCAAGACTTTTCAGAACCTTCCTCGATTCGACGTGCATGGACTCGTGATCCAGAACGTTGAGCACACCGAGAAATTTTTTTAATTTTTCTCTGCCTAGAAATATGTTCGAATACACGTTCATATTGTCGGCGAGAGCCAAATCCTGATAGATCGTTTCAATTCCCAGCTTGAGGGCGTCCATGGGCGTGTCGATCTTGGCGTCTTCGCCCATGAAAAACAACTGCCCCTCATCGGGACGGTGGACTCCGGAAATTACTTTTATCAGGGTTGATTTGCCCGCACCGTTGTCACCGACAATGCCAATCGCCTCTCCCGCATTCAATCCGACGCTGACATTGTTCACCGCTACGAGTCCGCCGAATCTCTTGGTTATGTTCCGTGCTTCCAACAGGTACCCCATACTAG
>JAGLQP010000508.1 GCA_023136785.1 Spirochaetales bacterium | reverse complement strand
CCGGAAACATCGGCCTCCTGAAAGGCGTCCAATCCCAAACTGCCCGTGCTCTGCTGGCCGCAGATCACGATCATGGGCACGGAATCCATATGGGCCGTGAGGATCCCGGTGATCGTATTGGTGGCTCCCGGACCGGATGTCACCAGGACGACCCCCGGCTTCCCCGTTGCCCTGGCATAACCATCGGCCATATGAGCCGCCCCCTGCTCGTGGCGGGTCAGAATCAGCTTTACGCCAGAGTCCACCAGGGCATCGAAGATTGGGATGGCCGCTCCCCCGGGAAGGCCGAAGATGTATTCCACACCCTGCTTCTCGATCAACTCAACCAGGACTTCTGCAGCCTTGCGGAGCTGCCCGCCCTTCTCGGTCGACCGCGATGGAACTTCGGCTGTCACTTTTCCGTTCTGTTCAAGTGTCTTTTCCACGGTCTATCCTTCTTCGTGTGTAGAGGCTGTTAATTTTTACTATATTAGTCAACATTAAATCATCCGCCTTGCTCGATTTTCTTCAGAGGCGCGAGGTTGAGCATCTTCTCGGTTGCCTCCGCCGCGGCCAGCACCTGGTCGGGGTTCACACCCTTGGTCACAAGGGTGGTGTGATTTTTCCAGGTGATCGTGCACTGGACCAGGGCGTCGGAGTGCCCCCCCGAGGGGATGGTGATCTGGTAGTCCGCCAAGGCGGGGAACTCCAATCCGAGTTTGGAGGTGATCTTGCGGATCGCCCGCATCAGGGCGTCGTATCCGCCGTCCCCCTGGGCGCTCTCCTCGTACTCCTCGTACTCCTTCTCACCTTTCGGGCGATAGGCCAGCTTGATCGTGGCCATGGGCTTCAGTCCCATGCTGGACACCACGACGCAGGAACGGAGTATAAAGCGCCGTTCATGAGGGGTTTCCAGGACATCGGCGACGATGTAGGGCAGGTCGTCCCGGGTGATCGTTTCTTTCCGGTCCCCGAGCTCGACGATTTTCTTCAACATGAGCTTTTTCTGCTCGGCGGTCAGCTCGATACCGAGCTCTTTGAGATTGTAGTCCAGATTCGATTTACCGCTCATCTTTCCCAGAGCGTACTGGCGGCGGCGGTTGAACCGCGCCGGGATCAGGCGGCTTTCGTACAGGTTCGCCTTGCTGTCTCCGTCGGCATGGATGCCGGCGGTCTGGGTAAAAACGTTCAAACCGGTAATCGGTTTGGTTACCGACTGACGCCTGCCGGAGAACACCTCGACGGTTTCGGCGATGCTGATGAGTTTTTTCTCATCCACGCTCGTCCGAAACCTGAGAAAATCGTGGATCGCCACGACCACCTCGTCGAGGGAGGCGTTGCCGGCCCTCTCCCCCAGCCCGTTTACGGTGCAGTGGACACCCCTGGCACCGACCTGCACCGCCGCCAGGGTATTGGCGGTGGCCACACCGTAGTCGTTGTGCCCATGAAAATCGAAGTGATACTCCGGATAGCGGGCAATCAGATCGGTGACCATCTCCGTAACCTGACCCGGATGAAGCACGCCTATAGTGTCGGCCAGCATAAAGCGCTGGATGGGACTGTCGCCCAGACTGTCGAGCAACTGATACACGTATTCCCGCGAATTGAGCATCCCGTTGGACCAGTCCTCGAGGTAGATGTTGCAGCGGATTCTTTTTCTGTTGGCATGCTCCACGGTACGCCGGATATCTGAAAGATGCTCCTCCGGGGTTTTGCGCAGCTGCTTTTCCAGGTGAAGAAGGGAGCCCTTGACCAGCAGGTTCATCACTTTGGCGCCGGAATCGAGGATCCAATCCACCGAACGGGTGTGGTCCACGAAACCGAGGACCTCGACCTTCTGGCCATGACCGTGCCGGCGGGCCCATTTCATGACCTCAGCAACAGCCTTCTGCTCTCCAGGACTGACCCGAGCGCTGGCGATCTCGATCCTGTCGACCC
>JAGLQP010000507.1 GCA_023136785.1 Spirochaetales bacterium | reverse complement strand
GGCAGATCAACGAGCCGTATCCCCAGGACATCCCCTCCAGCACCAACTAGGATGACCGCGACCCTCTCCGCAGAAAAACGAGAACGCCTGATTGGCATCCTGTTCACAGTGGGGGCATTCCTGTCCTGGGGACTGTATCCGCCCTACTGGAAGCTTCTCAGCGGGGTCCCTCGTTTTCAGGTGTTCGCCCACCGCGTCGTTTGGTCCTGCACCTTCACCGCCTGCGTGATCACCATTCAGGGACGCTGGGGCGAGGTTCGAGCGGCACTGGGATCGCGAAAAACCGCGCTCACCCTCCTCGTCTCCGGTCTGTGCATCGCCACCAACTGGTCGATCTACATCGTTGGAGTGTTAAGCGGAAGATTGGTGTCGGTAAGCATGGGCTACTTCATCAATCCCCTGGTCAGCGTGCTGCTCGGAGTGCTGATCCTGCGGGAGCGGCTGCGTTTCTGGCAGATCGTTGCAGTGTTCTGCGCCTTCAGCGGTGTGCTCTACATGGCCTTGGGATCCCGGGGACTGCCCTGGATTTCTCTGTCTCTGGCCTTCTCCTTCGGTCTGTACGGTCTGCTGCGGAAGACCGTGGCCGTGGAATCCATACCGGGAACCTTCGTGGAATCCCTGTTCGTGTCCCCGATCGTGATCTCCTTTCTCCTGTTCGAGGCGGTTCAAGGGCGCGGCGTCTTCGGCACCGCCGATGCATCGACCCATCTGTTTCTCGTCGGCGCCGGCGTGGTCACCGCCCTGCCCATCATTTGGTTCGCCAATGGCGCCCGCCGCATCCCTCTCACCTTGGTCGGATTCCTCCAGTACCTGGCCCCCACCTCTCAGCTCCTGATGGGAATTTTCCTCTACAGAGAGGAATTCAACCTGACCCACCTGATCAGCTTCGGTCTGATCTGGGTGGGGATCCTCATCTTCACCTTGTCGACCTTTGTGCAGAGATCTCCGCGCGTCCTTCGCGGCAGAAAGGGAAGATGAGAATTCGAGAAATCAGCGGCAAAGCCGGGGCCCTGATTCGGGAAATCCCGTCAATGGGAAGCGCCAAAGAGTACGAACGACTGCTCTACTCTACGGGTGTGTCTTCGGAGTTCCCCCACTCCACCCAGGATCCATCGTAGACCCGCACATCGTCGTAGCCCAACAGCCGTAGGGTGAAGTAGGTGTGAGCGGCCCGAATCCCGGTTTGGCAGTGGGTTACGATCTCCCTGTCCCGGGTCACCTCGCCCTGTTCGTACAGCGATTCCAGCTCCTCTACCGGCAGAAAGATCCGCCCCCCAGCCGTATCGAGATTGTGCACCCAGTCGATATTGCTGGCACCCGGGATATGACCACCCCTGGCCGCTCTCCTGTCCGTTCCTGTATACTCCGCCGGGCTTCTGGAATCCACGATCTTCACCCGCGGATTCTCCAGGTTTTCGAGGATCCAATTCTTGTCTGCCAGCTTATCCTCCTGGGTCTGAACTTGAAAATTCCTCGGGGAATTTGTGGCTTCCTCGGTCTGCAGTGCTCGCCCTTCTTCTATCCATCTGGACAGACCGCCGTCCAGCAGGCCCGACTTTTTGTGCCCCATGTATTCCAATGTCCAAAACAGCCGGGAAGCCCACAGCCCGCCGCTGTCATCATATACAATCACTCGAGTGTTGTTCCCGATTCCAGCCTCTTCGATCAACTCCCGCACCTGTTCAACCGGCCGCAGCATCCCTGGAACTCCATCCACCGTGGTCAGGATGGAATTACGCGACAGATACACCGACCCGGGAATGTGTCCGTTCAGGTAATCCGCTTTGCCGCGACCGAAATCAACAACTACCAAATTGGTCGAATTGTCGTTCAGCAGACGTTCGAGCTGCGCTGTATCTACCAGAAGATGCTTGTTCAAGGAAGCTCTCGTATGGGGAGCCGCCCCAACAATCTGGGCTGCG
>JAGLQP010000506.1 GCA_023136785.1 Spirochaetales bacterium | reverse complement strand
GGAACCTAGCAGGCTCCTCCGTAAGCGGGACGAATCGTGAATCCTTTCCCCCACATGCTATCGATATAGTCTACGGTGCTCTCCGCTGCGTATGGCATTGCCCGTTTGCCTACGTGTATGTCGATGCCATCGACGTTGTACGTCTCGTCACCTTCCTGAGGCTCATCCAGAGCCAATCCCAAACGGGGCCCGCCTCATCCGAAGCCCTTAAACACAACCCGCAGACTCTTACCCTGGTTCTCCTTCAGGACATCGAGAAGCTCGACAAGGGCGTTCTTCGTTACCTTCATTACTCAATCACCTTTCAGAATCAATATATACTATTATTAATATATAATTACCTCTTTGTCAAGAGCCGAACAAATGGGCAAGAATGAGCAGCAGGATCGCGATGATGAGAATCATCCTTCCTCAGATCAGCTCAAGACTCCTCAACTCCGCAACGATTTTATCGGCATCGATCGGCTTGGTGATGTAGCTGGTGCACTGGGAGGAAAACGCCTCCGTGACATTCTCGAAGTCCCCCAGCGCCGAGATCATGAGGATCTTTACAGCCTCGGGACCGAGAATACCCTTGTCACCCTCGATCTTGCGAATGCCTTTCAACACCTGCTGACCATCCATCTTCGGGAGCATAATATCAAGGCAGACAAGATCGTAGGGCTCCTTGGTCAGAGCCATATTGTACGCCTTGATGGCCTCCACCCCGTCGGGCACCGTGTCGATACTTCCGTAGGGTTCGAGAATTACTTTGAGAAGCTCCCTGCTCGTCAGCTCATCTTCAACAACGAGAATTCTCACCTGCTCTCCTAAACACTTTGTTAACGGAGCTCCTTGAAGAGCTCCTTGATTTCTCTATCGTACAGTTCGTAGATCACGTTTCGCTTGAGCTTCAAGGTGTGGGTCATCTCTTTACCCTTCTCGAAAGGTCGGGCCAGCAACCTGACCTTGTTGATGCGCTCGAACAATTTGAAGCCCCGCTTCGGACCGACCCGGGAGTCGATCTCGTCCATGATCATTTTGTTGACATCTTGATTATCGATCAAATCTTCGGGTTTCCCGAAGGGAATGCCGTTCTCCTCGGCAAATCCCTTGAGAGTCTCGAAATTGGGAACCACGAGGGCCGCCAGATACTTCTGATCCTGCCCGACGACCATGACCTGGTCTACATAGTCGGATTCGGTAATCGTATCCTCGATCGGACCGGGTTCCACATTTTCACCGCCTAGAAGAACGACGGTCTCTTTGGTCCGACCCATGATTTTGATCTCCCCGTCGTGGGTCAACATGGCCAGATCCCCCGTATTCAGCCAACCGTCCTTGCTAATCGCCTGGGCGGTCAGGTCGGGCTTCTTGTAGTAGCCCTTCATCACGTTTGGTCCACGGACGTAGAGCACACCCTTCTTGCCCGGGGGAAGCTCGCTGCCGTCTTCGGCGAGCACCTTGACCTCCACCTGTTCAAGGGGCGGACCGATGGTGCCGGGCACGGGGTGATAACTCTGCCGCACGGATACGATCGGCGAAGTCTCGGTCAGCCCGTAGCCCTCGAGCAGGAGAATCCCCGCAGCTGCGAAAAATTCATCCACGTGGGGCGGAAGAGCGGCGGCGGCGGATACGCCGAATTTGAACTTACCTCCCAGCCGATGCTTGATCTTCTTGAACACAAGCACCTGCCCCAGCGCGTTCAGAGGCGTGAGCAGAAGGAAGGGCAGAAAACTGATCAAGGCATCGATAAAACGACTGCTCTTTTTGAACCGAGGGCGAAGACCTCGAAGCCGTACTTTCAGCCTGGAATGGGTCGCGCCGACACCGATAAAAAAGTAGGCCAGGGCTTTCTTCACCGAGCTGCCGGATTCGATATTTCGGATAATCCCTTTCTTCACCGCCTCCCAAATTCGAGGAACCGAGGGTAAGATCTGAGGCTTGATCTTGCCCATGTCCTCCACCATGAT
>JAGLQP010000505.1 GCA_023136785.1 Spirochaetales bacterium | reverse complement strand
GGCCATCGCCGAGCGCCTGTCCCGTTCCAAAGAGGGTTCGGAGATCGTTGTCGTTGAACGGCACGACGGTTTCGGCCGGGAAACTTCCTCCCGAAACAGCGAGGTCATTCACGGCGGCGTGTACTACGCTGAAAACCTGTTGAAGACCAAGCTCTGCGTGTCGGGCAATCCCATGCTCTACGAGCTGTGCCGGAACGAAGGCATCCCCCACAGAAAGACGGGGAAAATCATCCTTGCCACGGATGCCTCTGAGGAAGAACAGCTCACCGCTATTTTTCAGCAGGCAAAAACAAACGGAGTTCCCGGCGTGAGCCTCGTCACCAAGGAGGAAATCCAGGCCATGGAGCCCTACGTCTACGCAGTTTCCGGCCTGTACAGCCCGGAAAGCGGCATCGTCGACTCCCACCAGCTCATGAAATATTTCGAACAGACCGCCAAGTCCCGAGGCACCACGATAGCCTACGGTACCGAAGTGATCGCTTTGGAAAAGAGCACCGACGGATACGTGGTGGAGATAAAAGACGCCGACGGTGAACAGGTCCAGCTGGAAAGCACGGTGATCATCAACTCCGCCGGGCTCTGGGCGGACAGAATCGCCTGGATGGCCGGTATCGATATCGATGAAGAGGGCTACCGGATCTATCCCTGTAAAGGAGAGTACTTCAGTGTCTCCAGCCGCCACCAAGGCAAGGTGGGCCGCCTGGTCTACCCCACACCTTCTCCGGTACATCTCGGCGCCCACGCCGTTGTGAGTCTCGACGACAGGCTGAAGATCGGTCCCAATGCGGTTTACGTAGAGGAGATCTCCTACGAGGTAGATCCGGATCAGCAGAGGGATTTCTATACCAATGCAATAAAGTTCCTCCCCTTCCTCGAGTGCGAAGACCTGGTGCCGGACATGGCAGGTATCCGGCCAAAGCTCTATCAGCGGGGCGAACCTTTCCGGGATTTCATAATCCGGGAGGAAGGGGACCGCGGCCTGTCGGGTCTGATCAACCTGGTGGGGATCGAATCCCCCGGATTGACCTGCTGCATGAGTATTGCGGAAACCGTCGAAGCACTGCTGTAGAGTCTACCGCTGCACGCAAAGCTTAACCCCTATAACTCGATTCCGAAATGCTTGATCCTGTTCAGCAAGGTACGCCTGGTGATCCCCAACTCGGAGGCAGCCTTGGTGCGGTTCCCCTCCCAGCGGTGCAGAGCCTCGATGATCGCCTGTTTTTCCAAGCTCTCCAGGGAGGAAGGCCGGGGTGAGGCGGGGATTTCGCTCTGGGGCAGGATCAAATCCGAAGCGGCAAGGGTAGTGCTCTCGGCAAAGATCATGGCCCTTTCGAGAAGATTTTCCAGCTCCCTAACGTTCCCGGGGAAGGAGTAGCCCTGCAGTGTCTTGAGTCCCTCCGCGTCGATTCCCTGAACACTTTTCCCAAGCTTTAGCCTGAGCTTGCGCATCAATTGACCGACCAGGAGGGGCAGGTCATCGATCCGTTCCCGGAGGGGGGGGACCTCCAGATAGATGACGTTCAGTCTGTAGTACAGATCCTCCCGAAAACTGTTTTCCCGAACCCGGGCCTGCAGATCCTGGTTGGTGGCGGCGATGATCCGAACATCTACAGGGGTCAAATCGGTGGCGCCCAATCTTTGTACTTTTCTATCCTGAAGGACCCTGAGAAGCTTCACCTGCAATTGCGCGGACATCTCCCCGATCTCATCCAGAAACAAGGTTCCTCCTGAAGCCACCTCGAACATTCCCGCTTTGCGCCGTTCCGCGCCTGTAAAGGCTCCCCGCTCGTAACCAAACAGCTCGCTTTCGAGAAGGGTCTCGGGGATGCCCCCCACATTCACGGGAATAAAGGGATCTTCAGATCGGGAAGAGAGGGCATGGATCATCCTGGCGATCACCTCTTTGCCGGTTCCGCTCTCTCCGGTAATCAGAACGGTGGAAGGGGTATCGGCAAC
>JAGLQP010000504.1 GCA_023136785.1 Spirochaetales bacterium | reverse complement strand
CGAAGGGTAATGCTGACGGATTTGAAGGCCAGCATGTCGTTGAAGGCGGCGGTTTCCAGGCTTGAACTGGTGAAATCGAACTTGATAGCGCCGCCGAACTTGTACCCACCGTCCAGCTGAAGCTCAATAGCTCCGTAGGAATCCAGGACGAACCCCGCCCCGCCATTTCCGGCCCAGCTGTAGATCTCGAGAGAAGGCACGGTTATGTTGGCGCTGAAAAGTGGAGCAGCCGTAAGAAACACGATCAGAATCGCCAGAAAAAAGGCCTTCTTGGAGAAAAGACCTCTGTGGATCAGTTGCCTATTATTCATATCTACCGCCCCCACTTTCATAAATTTCTACATATATCAATGTATTGCGTAATGATATAATTTCAACTAGATTAACGGTTTAGGCAGTCAATCTCTTGAAGACATATTTACTGAGTGCCGACCTTTCTTCCGGGTTGAGATAGTCGAAACGAAGGGCTAAAAGTTGTTCTTTGAAGAGAATGACCTTCCCGGGAGGAGAGAAGGCTTTGCGATTTACGGTGAATTGGATATTGGGAATTTGTGTTCCGGGCATCAAAACGCCTGGGGACGGTGGGTTGAACAGCTCTACAGCAACTCCTCCCACACTGATATCCACGACCTTGCCCGAGATCAGCGACGTTTTGCCCGGAAGCTTGAAGTGCAGCCGCAGAAGCTCATCGGGATCGGGACGCACCCGGATGTGCTTGCGCTGTGTATTGTGGTTCTCTCCGCGGGCCAGCACCTTCTTCAGTTTCTGCGATGCATCTTTTTCATTGTACGGTTTGAGCAGGTAGCCGATGACACCGGATTCCATCATTTTGTTCACCAGCTCTTTGCTGGACTGTACACTGTGGACGATGATACTCAGGTGCTGGGTGCTTTCCTTTGCCCGGAGCTCTGCGATCAGATTCACCCCATCCACTTCTTTGCTGTCCAGATCGATTATCGCACCACCCACCTCTTTTCGCGATTGCAGAGTTTCAAGGGCTTCCTGCTTGTTGGACACGGGCATCCCCTTGATTCCTAAGGAGAGCAGGGCGTAGCAGAGGGATTCCCGTATGCTCTGTGTGGCTTCTGCGACCAGATAATCCATAGATGCCTCGATTCAAATCTACACTATCCGCTGGTAGGTGGAATGTCAATAAACCGATCCTCCTGTCCTCCGCCACACCACGCTTGGACTACCGTTTTCTTGACTCCCCGAGATCAAGCCAATACCATGAACAGAACTTTAGCGAATCCAGTGTACGTAAGGGTGGCTGCAGAAGATGAGAGCTAAGATTGTCAATCCGATCGTCCAGGCGGCATTTGACGTTCTCGAGGAGGTCCTGGGAACGGATATTTCCCGCCGCAGGCTTTCAAGGCACGATAAAACACTATCCCTGCACCGCATTTCCGCATTGGCGGGGATTTCAGGGGCTGTGGAGGGGTACGTCCTATTTTCCATGCCTTTGGATGTGGTTCTGTCGATCGTCGCGGTGATTACCAATGAAGAGGTCTCCGCCATGGATGATGCAGCCCAGGCAGCGATTATCGGACTGATGGACACGATCATGGATGAGGCGGCCCGGGAGCTCCGGGATCAAAATATCGAAGTTTCGATCGCTCCTGCCGCACTGTTCTGGGGCCAGGGGATGCAGCTGTCCTGTGCGGAGATCGAGGCCGTGGCCATTCCGCTGCAGATGCCGCTGGGCGCGGTGGAGCTCACCGTGGCCCTGCGGGAATTCCCGACATCGGGATGACATGGATTCCCGCTTGAGGTCGACGGAGTGGGTTTGAGCTTTCCGGATTGCAGCCGAGCTGGCTATTGACAAATCCGGCTGATATACGGTATCAAGAGCCTTGATACGAGTTCGCTAGGGCGGCTAGCTCAGTCTGGTTAGAGCACCAGCTCGACACGCTGGGGGTCGCTGGTTCGAGTCCAGTGCCGCCCATTTTTATTTCCTATTCT
>JAGLQP010000503.1 GCA_023136785.1 Spirochaetales bacterium | reverse complement strand
GAACAGTACGAAAGCAAATACGCTGTCATCTACGGCCGATTCCGTATCGAGCGGATCACCGAGGTGGTTGAGAAGTTCATTCTTTGCGGGGACTACTCCAGGGGCGTCGCCCGCATCCAGCCCACAGGGTGAAACCATGCACCAATCCCGACTGCAAGTATGAATACTTCCGTCCATACTACCTGGAACAAATACAGATCCTGAGAGTTAAGTGTAGCTGCTGCGGTACAACGCACGCCATTATTCCATCCTTCTCCCTTCCGGGCACCTCTGGAGGAACGAAAGAGGTAGAGAAGTATTTGATGAGCCGACACGAAGGGACAGGACGAGGGACGGCCGGGAGACTCTTTCAGAAGCTGGGAGTATCGGAGCGATATGGGCTTCAGGTGGAGAAGATGTTTACCGGGAGCGTGAATCAGGCCAAAGCGCTGTTTCCCCAAACAGGCGAGCCCTACCTGATGGGGATGCAGTGGGTGCAGTCGGTGGTAGAGGATCCCTGCAGGCCGTTGTATTCCCTGAACTGTTTCTGCCTCACCCAGGGGGTGAATGCGGTGTGTTTCTGCCGCGCTTCGATCCTGCGGTTTCGCATCTGTAAAGCGGGAGTGAGATTTTCACATAACTTGGGGAGACCAAAACGGAAAGGTTCCCCGATATACTGCCCCTAACAAATCGTTAGGAGGCAGATATGAACAACGAAGAACAAGAGAAGCACAGGGCGGAGATTGGGGAGTTCCGCTACGCGTTGATCGCCGAGCTGACCAATCCGTATCTGGAGCACGGTGAGCTGAAGCGCCTGATCCGGGAGAAAGCAGGCCGGGAGTATGAGATTCCCTACTCCCAGAGAAAGCACATCAGCGAGGAGTGTATCCGCAATTGGCTGAAAGATTTCCGCAAGTACGGTAAAGAGGGACTGCTGCCCAAGAAACGAAGCGACTGGGGAAGCAACCGCAGCCTGAATCCCGAAGAAGCCTCACAGCTGATCCAGTACCTGGAAGAACATCCCGAGTTGACCGCCACAACGTGTTTGAGAGAACTCCAGAGGCAGGGAAAGATCATCTCGCCGATCTCCTCCTCTTCGCTGTCGCGTCTGGTTCGGGCCTCGGGGATGGACCGGGAGAGCAGGATGCACAAGGCACAGCAGGAGAAGAACCTGAAGTTCGACTTTTTCTACCCCCTGGAATGCGTGCAGGCCGACGACCTGTTTGCTTTCGCAGTACCGGACGGCAAAGGCGGCAGGAGGAAGGCGATCCTGATGAGCTTCCTGGATGATGCCACCCGCAGGGTTTTGTACGCCAACTTCTCCTTCACCGAGAGATCGGTTCAGTTCGAAGCGGGCATCAAACACATCCGCAAAGCTCATGGGAGGATTGGCATGCTGTATGTCGATTATCCCGAAAAAAAAAACAAATGCCGAAGTTCATGAGCATATTCTTTCCCTCCAAAGAGATAGCATTGAAAAAAAAACGGGAGAGCCTCGCCCAGTACCTGGCACGACCTCCCATCTCGCTTAAGAAGGTGAGCTTCGAGAGCTTCCACGGAAAGGTCCTCTTCCACACCTCATTCAACGAATACTTCAAAGAAAACCTGAAGTTCTTCGATGCCTCCGATTTTATCGCACTTCTAACACAGCACCTGCCGCCCAAAGGAGCACAATATCTCCGACGCTACGGGCTGTACTCCTCCCGCAGCCGCGGCAAGTGGACAGATAAGCCGTACGTTGCAGCACTTGCGCCGGAGGGCTGGAAGCAGAAGCACATTGATTCTCCAGATTCCTACGAGGCGCAAGAGAACCACGGCCCTGATCTCTCTGTTTGCTCAGCGGAGCGCAGGGCCGCATGGGCACGGCTGATCGCCAAGGTCTATGAAGTGGATCCGATGGTCTGTGCTCGCTGTGGTTCACCCATGAGGATCCTGGCTATTATAACCGATCCGGAAGAGGTTAAGAAGATCCTTCGCCATCTTG
>JAGLQP010000502.1 GCA_023136785.1 Spirochaetales bacterium | reverse complement strand
CAACCTCTTGAGCCGCCTCGGCCCATTGTGTCAACAGACGAGGATCGCCGTTCACCGAATGAATGTCGCTCAAGTTTAGGTCAAGAGGGACGCCCTCGGCGGCCCGCACGAGCCGTTCGACCTCTTCCTTCATTTCCAGGCTGGAGCAACTGAAGAAGACCCGTCCCGGATGAGCGTGCACTTCCAGAACAACTCTGCCCTGAAATTTCTCTCTGGCTGCTTCCACGGATGACCATGGGGAAACGTGGAAGCGCCGCAGGTTGGGCAGAGTTGAGAGTACGTCCAACTTGTGGTCCAGCTGCTCACAGCCGTGATAGTAGACCGTCTGATTGCTGAAATAGCGGGCCAGTCGAACATTGTAGGGGTGAACGAACTCGGCAAACATCTCCGGGCCCAATCCCGAAGAGGTTTGGGCACTGATGTAGGCCCACTCATGACGGAGGAGCGGTTTCGTTGGATCAAAATCCGACGGGATATGAGCACAGTGTACGCGAAAACCCACCTGAGTATAGCGCCCATCTGAGCTGGGCGTTACATTCAGCCAGCCCTTCTGTTCCCTGTTGCGATGATGCTGCTCGAAGGCTGAGGTAATGATGTCCATGAGTTCATGGACACTCTCCGGTGCATCAACAACATCGAACATGAGCTTCTCCAGACCTCTCATTCTCACCGCATGGTCAAAGGGGGAGAATCCCAGATCCGGATAAACCACGGCGATCTGCAGCCGATCGTCGGTCAGCTCTTTAGCCTCTTCCACGGATCTGACCGTCGCCTCCTCGTCGATCCGCCAGTCGCTGAAGCTCAAACGTTCAGGCTCGATTCGATCGGGAAAGGCGGGAACGAACCGTTTTGCTTCCAACGGATCGTCCACCTGTTCATCGCTCCCAGACATGGTGAAGCAAACGCCCCAATCCACCTCCCGCGAAATCGTTGCGGGAATACCGACAGTGGACCAGACAATATGATCGTCCGGCACGTGTTTGGCTGCCCAGAGGCGCTTGCGCAGCTCCCGCTCAATATCTCGTGCCGGGACAGATCGACACTTCAGGTACCCCCTCCCCAACATCAGTTCCCACTGGGGCTCGGGAATAAACTCGTACCACACACAGATCGGCACTTTCTCCGTTTGTTGCAGGGCCTGATGATCCGCCCACATTTTTTTACGTTTCTCCATATTCGGATCCGCCGCAAAGTTCAAGATTTGATCCACCAAAGGTCTCAGTATATCCTTGTCGTCTAACACGGTGAGGGCACCTCCTTGGCTATAGTATCAGAAGGGCTTGGTAATGACGATTCATCTACCAAGCTCTGGATAGCTCTATCTCCATCGGGGCGAAGCGGCATCGACCAGAGTTCACGACAATCGTTGACAAGTGGAACACCCCCTGAGAGAATGGGCATATGATCATCGATGCACATAACCACGTCAACCGGCTCGGTTACACGCCGGAAAAGAGCATCGAGAGTATGGATCAGAACCGGATAGACATTACCTGGTTGCTGAGCCGGGAAGCGCCGGCAAACGAGATCGATCCCGCTAGGTACATGCCAAAGTTTTTCCCCGGGCAGAAAGATCTACCCTTTTCGGATGTTTTTGAAGCTGTGGCCCGCTTTCCGGATCGCTTCGTTCCAGAGGGGCCGGTTGTTCCGGGAGGCGTTGATGAGTAACCGCGACGATCTACTGGCCGTTCTTCGGGGAGAAACACCGGAGAGAACCCCTTTTATTCCCATAGGATTTTGGGACGAGAAAACGATGCACAAGCTCGTCCCGGCAGAGTGCTACGATGAAAACACCGATTGCATTCCCTCGGATGATCCCCCGCGGGACAGATTCTCCTCCGAACCCCGAACTCAGAACAGCCGGGAGCGGGCTGTGCGAATGGCTCAACACATGGATATGGCGACGCTGGGCGCGGGAAAAGGGGCGGTTTTCCCCTTTGGGCACGGTGGGCCCGGGGAGATCCAGCCAGTAGTGA
>JAGLQP010000501.1 GCA_023136785.1 Spirochaetales bacterium | reverse complement strand
GGTCTTACCCGACTGTAGAACATTTTCTTGAAAATCTGCCGGGTTTCCTCATTTACTATTTGCGGAGGCACGAGTGATGAGTCAGACGAAAGTGATCTCTCTTGGGGGATCGATTATTGTTCCGGACAAGGTGGATTCAGACTTCCTGCTGGCATTCCGGGTTACAATTCTGGAGTACCTGGAAAGGAATCCAAGCAACCGCCTGATTCTGGTCTGCGGCGGAGGAGCGCCGGCCCGGGAGTACCAGCAGGCCTACAGGACCGTGATTCCGGAGGCGGATGCGGACGTCCTGGATTGGATCGGGATCGCCGCGACTCGATTGAACGCGGAGCTGCTCAAGCAGCTGTTCCGTGACTTTTGCCTGGAACAGGTGATCACGGATCCTACAGCGGTAAGTGTGTTTCCCGGCCGGGTTCTGGTGGCGGCGGGATGGAAGCCGGGCTTCTCCACGGATTACGATGCCGTTCTTCTGGCCGAACGCTTCCAGGCAGATACGCTGCTCAACCTCTCCAACATCACCAAGGTCTATACCGGGGATCCGAAAGTAGATCCGAAGGCGGAGCCCCTGGACCGGTTGAGCTGGCAGGAGTTCCAGAAGCTGGTAGGGAGTACCTGGAAACCGGGGATCAATGTGCCCTTCGATCCGGTGGCCACGGAGAGAGCCGCTCAGATCAAGCTTCGAGTCATCGTAGCCGGCGGCCGCAACATCGATAACCTGAAAAAGATCCTCTACGATCAGGAGTTCGAGGGAACCGTGATCGGCCCGGACTGACCGGTTCAGCCCCTTCTATTATGATCGAAGATTGCGATATATAATGGCCCCAGAAATCCCGTTTTATCGATCCATGTATCCGGATTCGTAGTGCCAGATCGGCACCGCTTGACCCTCGGGGAAGGAATAGGCCTGAATAAAATCCGGCAGCCAGTCTGCGTTGCGGGCCGGTTCCTGGAGAAAGCCATCTTCGATGCCCAGCTCCTCCAACCAGGACAAGACCTGCCCGTACTCCCGCCGGTTGACCGTACGCTGCAGGTGTACCGGCCTGCCCCGTTTTCCCGCCGCTTCCGGACCTCTTTCTTCCATACTATTCCTCTCCTCTGCACGACTTTGGTCCGCCGCAGCACCGCCCTCCCCTAACGGCGTTGGCGTGTACTGAAACATGAGGGAGAGAAGTGTCCGATCCTTGAGATGACACGCGAACCAGCGCAGAACTTCCCGGCTCTGCTCGAGCAATCCGGGAAGTACCAGATGGCGCACAATCACTCCTTGTCGGACCCGCTCTTTCTCAACCTTCAAGGGTTTGTCTTCGATCATCCTCAGCAGCGCGGCCTGCACGACTTCAGGGTAGTTCGCCGCCCCCATGAGGTGTCGGCTCAACGATGAATCCAGGGTCTTGCAGTCCTGGAGATACACGTCGACGGTTTCCTTCAGCAGCTGCAGGGTGGAGAGCTGTTCGTATCCGGAGGAGTTCCATACCACTGGAAGGGAGAGTCCTTGATTCCGGGCTGCGGCCACAGACTCTACGATCGTCGGAGCGAAGTGGGTGGCGGTCACCAGATTAATGTTCTCAGCACCCCGCGCTTGCAACCGCAGCATCAGCTGCTCCAATTCACCTGATGACATCTCCCGTCCCAGCCCTTGCCTGCTGAGCTGGCAGTTCTGACAGAAAACGCACTTCAGGGTGCAGCCGGTGAAAAAAATCGTCCCGGAGCCTCCCTTCCCGATCAGGGGCGGTTCTTCCCCGAAGTGCTGGCCGGCCCAGGCGACTTTCATCCGAGAACTTTCCCCGCAGTATCCCCGCTCGTCCCGCAGACGGTTCACACCGCAGTTGCGCGGACAGAGGCTGCAATTATCGTACAATTCGTTCACTCAGATAGGCAGTTAACCAGAGGAGACCTTTCTTGACAAGGTGCGGAGATGCGGACTACTCTCGTGAAGCCAGGCCGGCGTGATGAAATTGGTAGACGTGCCAGACTCAAAATCTGGTG
>JAGLQP010000500.1 GCA_023136785.1 Spirochaetales bacterium | reverse complement strand
AACACGGTGATGGGCATATTGAAGGCAATATAAGGCCCAATCAAAGCCCAGAGGGAATCGTAAAGCCCAATACGTCTCGTGATGATGTACACCGGAATCAGGGTGATATGAACCGGAATTGTCATACCCCCAACAAAGAGATAGTAGAAGACTCTGCGGAATCTGAATTTCAGCCGGGAAAGGCCGTAAGCGGCGGAGCTCCCAGCCAGCAGCAGCAAGGTCAGGGAGATACTCACCACAAAGGCAGAATTGAACAGAAAGCGTGGGAAATTACTTGTCCATACTTCGATATAGTTAACCAGAGAAAACACTTCAGGAAGCTTCCAGACATTTCCTGTAAAGAATTCCATCAGTCTCTTAAAGGAGTTCTGAACCAAAAATACGAAAGGGTACAGGGCAATAAGGAGCCAGAAGATTGCCAGAATATAGACAACCAGCCTGGTGATAAAAATCCTGGATCTGAAATGGGTGCTAGTCATTGGCAAGCGCTGTTCTCCGCCCAAATCTGAGAACAATGACCGTTAACAGAAAGGAAATGAGAAAGATGAATACGGCAACGGTGCTTCCGTACCCCATGCGAAATGATGTAAAGGCCTGTTTGTACATATAGGTTGCCATCAGCTCGCTGGCATGATTCGGACCTCCCTGTGTCATCACAAAAATGAGCGCGAAGTACTTCAACGAGCCCGTAAGAGATAAAACCGAAGCCATTTTAATGGTATTGGACAGCAGCGGGACAGTGATCAGGAAAAAGGACTGCACTTTAGAAGCGCCGTCGATATGAGCTGCATCCATGATCTCCCCGGGAATGCCCGCGAGAGCTGCAGTAAATATAACCATGTAGAAAGGAATATACTGCCAGCAGATCGCCGCGATCACGGCTCCGAGGGCAAGATTTGGGTCTCCCAGCCAGCCCCGGGTCAGGCTTTCCAAACCGGCCCCGGAGAGGAGGGAATTCAACAGCCCATAGTTTGGTTCATAGATGAAGTTCCACGTCATTCCGATAGCCACAGCTGACAGCATCATCGGAACAAAGTAGAGCAGCTTGAACAGCTTGTTTCCTTTGAGCCGTGACGATACCAATAAAGCGAGCAGGAGCGCAAGGGGCAGCTGAATCAGTATGGAGGCGATAACCAAGGTAATGTTGTTGATAAAACTCTTCCAGAACACCGGATCGTTGAACAAGGCAATCCAGTTTTCAAACCCTAAATACTCCATATCTGGAGAAATCCCGTTCCAGTTGAATAGGCTGTAATAGGCCGAAGTGGGTATGGGAATAATGAAGTAGAAGAGATATACCAGAAGTGCAGGGAGGACAAAGAGAAACGCCGATAGAAACTCAGACCTCTTTTTCATGGAGCACATCAAGCAGTACTTATCGCGTTAGAATATCGCCTTTGCCCTATTGATGGAAGGAGATAAATAGGACCGTGGGGGGAGATCCCCCCCCCCACGAGTATTTGGTTATTTCCTCTACCTTTCCGCAAGCACGGCCTTTTCGTGCTCTCCGGCTACCTGCTGAGGCGTCATTTCCAGACCGAACAGCGCCTGAACGAGATCTTTATGCTTTTCTCCCAAAGCCGGAGAGAGAAACTGGTCGTAGTAGAGCTGTACGTGCCCAGCCCGCTCGAAGCTTTGAGCAACTTTTTGCAGGAGTGGATCGCTTATGTACTTCATCGAATCTTTTACCGGCGGCACATAACCAACTTCAGAGGCCAGGAACTGTATCCACGACGGATCCATGACATAATCTCTCAAGAATCCCAGCGCCTTCGGTTTGTCTTCACAGGTCGAAGCGACCGAGAAGTAGTTCTGTCCCGGGCTTCCGATTAGATTGGTTGGATCACCCTTTCCACCTTCCACTTCAGGGAAGGGAAAGAAAGCGAGTTGATCAGCGATCTCAGGAGCTTCTTTCTTAGTAGAGCCAATCATCCAGGTCCCCATCAGGATCATACCCGCCTTCCCCGTATAGATGGGTATTCTCGACTGGCCGGCTC
>JAGLQP010000050.1 GCA_023136785.1 Spirochaetales bacterium | reverse complement strand
GTACGGACATTTATGAAAAAGGACCAATAGAGAGCAAGCTATGGCTGAAATCATGTTAGAAGGCAAGACGGAGGAGGATCTCTGGCGGGTCTACAAAAAGAAGAAGGATACAAAGATCCGCGATTTCTTCGTAAAACAGTACGCCCCTTTGGTAAAGTATGTTGCCGGCAAAGTTGCCATCGGCATGCCCAACAATGTCGAATTCGATGACCTGGTTGGATTCGGTGTTTTCGGTCTCTTCGATGCCATAGAAAAATTCGATCCCGACAAACATGTCAAATTCAAGACCTATGCGGTAACCCGGATACGGGGTGCGATATTCGACGAGCTGCGTACGATCGACTGGGTACCGCGATCGGTTCGGCAGAAGACTCGCGAGGTGGAGGAGACCATCCGCAAACTCGAAGCCTCCCTGGGCAGAGCAGCCACGGATGAAGAGATAGCCAAATCAATGCGGATGGAGATGAAGGATTTTCACCACCTCATGTTGAAAATCTCCGGAACCTCGGTTCTGTCGCTGAACGAGGTGTGGTACAGTGGTGAGGACAATGACAAGATGTCCATCGTCGAAAGCATCGAGAGCCCTTCGTCGCTGAATCCCGACAGCATTGTGGAAAAAGAGGAGATCAAGAGGATCATCGTAGAAGCGATCAATGAGCTGCCGGAAAAGGAGAAGAAGGTCCTCGTTCTGTACTACTATGAGGATCTGACCTTGAAAGAGATTGGGGAAGTTCTCGAAGTGACGGAATCCCGAATATCCCAACTTCACACCAAGGCGATCCTCAGACTTCGGGCCAAGCTCTCCCATATCAAGAAGGGGATTCTATGATCACCCTTGAATCGGTTCGGGAATACATGCGGGATCAGTTGGAGGCGGATCGCGCCGAACAGGCCGTGAAAGTCAGTGGAGCAAGCGTAGAAGAGGCGCTCGGACAAGCTGCTATAGAACTTGGGGTGCCGGTAAAGCGTCTGGAGTACGAGATTGTCGAGCAAGGGACGAAGGGAGTGCTCGGCGTCGGCAGGAAGGATTGGATCATCCTGGCCTATCCGGCGGCGGCGGACAGTGTTGCCGCCGGAAAGGGTGCCGGAGAGCAGGGAGCGGCGGAGGGCAAAGAGGAGGAGGTCGTAACCGATAAGGATGCGGAAGTTTTTGTCCGCCTGACCTCTGAAGGAGTATTTCTGAAAGTGACGAAACCGTCGGGCAGAGGGAGCAAGGTTCAAGAACGCCGGGCTCTGGAGAAGCTCTCTCTTCGTGGGGTAACGAACTTTGATTCCGGTCTGGTCTCAAAGGTCGTACGCCATGCAGACGGTGAGTATATAAAAGTGGGGGATTATCAGTTCAACCCGGTCAGCCAGTCTACCCTGTCCGTTGATATAACCGACATGGATATGAAAGCCTATATGACGATGACGCCACCGGGGCCGGGTGGGGCCGATCTATCCTTCGACGAAATCAGAGGATTGCTGCACTCCGGTGGTGTCGTTCACGGCATCAACGATGAAGCAATCCGGAGACTCATCGATTACCCCAGCTACAATGAGAGAGTGCAGGTTGCCGAAGGAACAAAGCCGGAGAACGGAGCTGATGCCGAGATCCTGTATAACTTCAGCGTGCACCACGGCGAGGTGCAGCTCAAAGAGAAAAACGGCCGAGTGGATTTCCGCGAGCTGAATCTAGTGGAAAATGTTGAAGCGGGACAGATGCTTGCCACCAAGAAGCCCCCTGAGGAGGGGGTGGCAGGCCGCAGCGTCACTGGAAAGACCCTGCCGGCAAAACCGGGGAAAAACGTTCAGATAGAGATAGGAAAGAACGTCAAGCTTTCCGATGATGGGATGAGCGCCGTTTCCACAATCAACGGGCAGGTGCTGCTGATCATCGGCAAGATCAACGTGGAGCCCATATATACCGTTGAGGGAGATGTCAACTTCAAGACGGGTAACATTCTGTTTCTTGGCACCGTGGTTGTGAAGGGAAATGTCGAGGACGGGTTCACCGTAAAGGCAGCGGGCAATATCGAGGTGATGGGGAGCGTGGGCAAATGTGTTCTTGATGCGGAAGGGGAGATAATCGTGCATCAGGGGATCCTTGGCAAAAACGAGGGGAAAGTCCGGGCGGGAAGTAATCTGGTTGCCAAGTTTATTGAGAACGCTCGGGTGGAAGTAGATGAAAATGTGCTGGTCAGCGATGGTATCATACATTCCTTCGTCGATGCCAACAAACGGATCCTCTGCCAAGGCAAACGCGCCTCTATTGTAGGGGGAAGACTGCGGGCGGCCAATGAAATACATGCCAAGACCCTTGGTTCGGTGGCAGGGACGGAAACGATTGTGGAAGTCGGGATTGATCCGAAGCGCAAGGAGAAGCTGTCCCAGGCCCTGCATCGTAAAGGAGAGTTGGAAAAAGAACTCGAGGAGCTGGTCAGGAATATTAGTACTCTTGAGAATCTCAAGAAGGTTCAGCGGAATTTTCCCGAAGACAAACAGAAGAGTCTTACAGAGCTCAATGACAAGCGATCTGAGATCCTCCAGGAGCTGGAAGAGATCAATGGGGTTATAAATGAGATAAACACCTACCTCCAGAGCATCAAAGTCAGCGGAAAGGTGTCCGCTTCCGACCGTGTATTTCCGGGTGTGAAGATCTTCATCAAGAATGAGAGTCTGATCGTTCGGAACGAATTCAAGAGTGTCACCTTCTGTGTCGAGGAAAAAGAGATCCGTATGACCAAGTACGAACCTATGGATCAGGTATTCTCTCGGAGATTTGCCCATGCCCCTTCTACCCATTGATCTTCAGATCATGTTCAGTCAGCTGAGTTACGTCGGCAAGGAGCAGGCGGTTCAGCGGGATGCAAGGCCTCAGTACCAGTTTGTTCAGGGCACAGAGATGGTCCAAAAGGCGGAGCATGACGACAGCGCCGTGAATCAATCCCAGCAGGTAAAGGAGGGTCCTGAGAAAACCAAAGAACAGGAAGAGCGGGAAAAGCACAAGCACTCCCAGGGACAGGAAAAGTCCGATACGCGAGGTTCCGGTAGTGAAGAGGAGAAACAGATTTTCGAAGATCCTGATCTCGGGCATCACGTAGACCTTGTCGGGTAGAATGGGAGCCGATAACTTTTGGAACGCTTCATTCTGTACAGCGCTCTCCTTATTGCCGGCTTTTTTGTTGTTTATTTGATCCTCAAACGAGCCTTGAGCAAATCCCTCGATCCCCAGACAGTCCTGGAATCAATCAGGGAGGAAGTCGACAGGATCATTGTCGAGCTCAACTCCACGACAGACAGAAACATCACTCTGCTGGAAGATAAAGTCCAGAGTCTTACGACGCTGATCGAGAAAGCGGATAAAAAAATAGGTATTCTTCGTCGAGAAATAGAGAAGCACGAACTGGCGGGCAAGGTATATTCGGAGCTCGCGGAGAAGCGGGCAAAGGAACCGGAGGAGCAGGACGTCCGCACCCGGGTTGTCCAGCTGCATAGACAAGGAATCTCGGCCTCGGTGATCGCCAAACGTCTTGGTATAACCCTTGCGGAGATCGAGCTGATAATAACGCTTGCAAACAAGAACAGATGATCCGACAAGGCTGGTGATGGGTAAGAAATTCGTAATTTTCCAGATCGGTGAAGGTCACTACGCAATTCCACTGACAGAGGTCTCCCAGATCATTCGTTACGAAAATGTCACAGATGTCCCGACGGCTCCTCCCTTTGTGGATGGAGTCATCAATATCGGCGGGGACGTAATTCCAGTTGTCAATCTGCGCAGTCGTTTCTCCCTCTCCACCGCGGAAATCACTCGCAAGAACAGGGTGATCATTCTCCGGCGGCAGGACAGTCGCTATGGCGTACTGGTTGACAGCGTTCGGGAGGTCCTTGATCTTGACGAGGACAGCATAGCACCGGAAGCGGCGTCCGTATTCGGGATGAAGACTGAGTTCGTCCGGGGGATCGCGAAAATCCGGGACCATGTGCTCGTACTGCTGGATATCTTCAAAGTCCTCTCGACCGCCCCCGAGGTACCCATCAAGGAGCAGGGGGAGAAATGACGTTCTCCGGGCTGGATGAGCAAAAACTTCTGCGGGCATTCCTCGAAGAATCGGAGGAGCTGCTGGAAAAACTAAACGACAATCTCCTGCAGTTGGAGAGAGACACCAGCAATCCCGATTCGATAAACGAAATATTTCGGCTGACCCATTCCCTGAAGTCCGAGTCTGCCTTGCTCGGATTCGTCCGTTTGAGCGGGATCGCTCATCGCCTCGAGGATGTATTCGACGGTATTCGCTCGGGAACTGTATCTCTATCCAGACCGTTGATGGATGCCATTTTTTCAGCCTCGGATCTCATTCACGAGATCATCGCAAGAATCTCAATAGGAAAAAGCGATGAGGAGATAGACAGCCAGTCGGTCATAAGAGAGCTGAAACAGCTGGCAGGACTTGCTCCGGAGATCGGTACGGAGGGGTATGGAGCAGCTGCCCCTGATAGATCCGAACGGGCTGATGAGGGGGGATTGGTTTTAGGGGATTTTGAGTATTCCCAGATCATGGAAGCCCTTGAAAGAGGAGAGAAGATATACGAGTTGACCGTCATGGTTTCAGAGGAGGTGGAACTAAAATACCCACGGGCCTATCTAGTTTTCAATAACCTGGAAATGATCGCCAACGTCATCCAGACGGTCCCGAATATGACGGTTCCTCAGGAGGACCAGCTCTACCGGCAACTCGTCGTGCTGCTCTCTTCGGAACTGGATGAGGAGGAGATTTACAGCAAGGCATGTTCCGTGGACCTGATCGAAAGGCTTGAGCTTGAAGTCTGGGATAAAACGAGTATTCAGGATGCCGTTTCAGCAAGTCGGGGCGAAGAGACAGCGCGTGCGGTTGCAGCGGCACAGACTCCCAGCGCCAGCCGTATAGAGGGTACATCCATCCGGGTGGGCACGAACAAGCTGAACGAGATATGGCAATTGGTGGGGGAACTGACCATCTTCAAGGCTCAGCTGTCACAACTGCACGATAATGTAGCTCGTCAGAAGGGTAACGAATCGATCAAGGGTGAAGTCGAGCGTGCCTCGGATCATCTTGAAAGGATTACCACGGAGATGCAGCAGGCGATCATGGGAACCAGGATGGTACCGATCGCTGTGTTGTTCAATAAGTTCCCGCGGTTGGTCCGGGATCTATCCCGTAAGCTGGGCAAGAATGTGGACCTGGAAATTCACGGCAAGGAGACAGAAATAGACAGGACCATCGTCGAAGTGCTGTCCGATCCTCTGACTCATATTATCCGCAACTCCCTGGATCACGGCTTGGAAGGACCCGAGGACCGGCGGGCAGCAGAGAAAGAGGAGGTAGGCCATATCATGATCTCTGCCCATCAGCAGGGAGGCCAGGTGGTCATCGAAATTGCCGATGATGGGCGGGGACTTGACGTGGACAAGATACGGCAGAAGGCAGGGATTGCTAGCGAAGTGAGTGACGAGGAGGTGATTCAAACCATCTTCTCACCGGGTTTCAGTACCAAGGAGGATGTTACGGATCTATCCGGGCGGGGTGTCGGAATGGACATAGTTGCTACCCGAATCCGGGAAGAGTTGAAAGGCGAGGTGGAAGTGCGCAGCGAGCCTGGTGAAAGCACCCTGATTCGGATTCTCCTGCCCCTGACTCTCACGATTCTCCACTCTCTGGTCATTTCCTGCGCAGGCTATTACTACGCGATTCCGGTTCAGGACATCGATGAAACCGTCAGAGTTCTTGAAGAGGAAATCTTTAAAAATAAGGGAAGTGAGGTATATTCCTATGAAGGCAACGAGATGCCTCTACTCAGGCTCGACTCGGTACTCATCGGACCATCGGAGGATCAACAAAATCGACGCAGAGAACACAACGGGGTAGTTGTTGAACAGCGACGTGGAAGAGTCTGTCTGCTCGTGGATGAGCTGGTTGAAGAGGAGGATCTAGTTATCAAACCGATCTCTGAGTTGCTCAATCACCGTAGGCTATTCTCAGGTGTATCGGTACTCGGTGACGGGAAAATCATATTTATCCTCGACACAGCCAGAATCATGGAGATTATAGAAACCGGAGGCTTTGATGCCATTTAGAGTTCTACTCGCTGATGATCTGTACTTTATGCGAATGGTGCAGAAAGAAGTGTTGGAGGCAAACGGTTACCAGATTGTCGGCGAAGCCTCGACCGGAATCGAAGCGGTTGCCAAATACCAAGAACTGAATCCGGATATCATCGTCCTCGACATTACCATGCCCGAAATGAACGGTCTGGAAGCGATGCGTAGAATACTTGAAATCGATTCCCAGGCCAAGATCATCATCTGCTCGGCGATAGGGCAGCAGAACCTGATCGTAGGCGCAATTAACGCAGGCATCAAGGATTTCATCGTAAAACCCTTCAAACCCGAACGGTTGTTGTCGGCTATCAAGAAGGCCCTGGCGGCGTAAAAAAAAACGGTATGCCTGGACATCAGAGAGCATACCGTATGAGGACCTTTTCCGGGGAAAAGGTGTGTTCCTCATTTTATCTCTTCGGCTGTATAGGAGGGAACTTTAGTCCTATTCGAAGCCTTTCAGCATCTGTAGTAGGGGCGCGGTCTACAAGCGCTCGAGAGTTTTGTGAAGCAGTCCACCGTGGTAGGAAGCGGAGGCCAGAAGCTCCTCGTACAGCTGTCTGGAAGTTGCCAGAGCCTGAGCGTAGTCGCGAGGACCCTCAGGGTTGTCCAGAATTCGACGGATCAACGGCTGGAATAGAAAACCGGCGATTTGACGCGACGCCAAGGATAGGATGTCCTGATCCACCTTCGCCAGACCGGCAACTGCTTCGCCGCTGCCGTGGTCGCTGCCGCACAGTTCGATCCCCCTCTTGGCCAGAACCTGCAGTTTTTCCAATTCCACGGCCAGGCGCTGCAAGCTTTGAAGGACCTGTCCGCGCCGGTTGTCTCTCCCCGATTTTTCACGGCGTAAATCGGAGAGCTCGGCATCTATCAGACTGCGGCACTCAGGTAGCTGAAAGATTTCCGTCACCTCAGCCAACCCCATCCCTTCGATCGCAATTCCTCCAGCTGCCAGGGTAAATGTCCTGGGCCCGCCGGTTTTGGACTGCTGCTTCATCTGGTTTTCAAACCACCATTTGTAGATCAGCAAGCGGCGATCCGTCAAGGTTCGCCCGCCTTGATTGTTGGCGAGAGCCGTAGGAACGGCCTGATGCAGATATCTGAATATCATCTGTTCTACCGTCGACAGTCTACAGGAGCAGGTGTGCATAGATTCTTCGAAGAAAGCTCCCCGGCTGTGAGTCCTTTTGCCGGGGAACCCCAAATCAAGACCGGCCATGTAGATCGAAGGGCAGCCAAGATAACGACAAACATCCCAGGCTGTAGTGGCCACCGAGCCGCCTGCACCGATCACCCCCCGCTGTCCAATGATTTCTTCGATGTATTTGCCCAGGGGAAAGAAGGAGGAGACAAACAAGACCATTTCTTCCTCCTTTCCTCCACTGCGAAAGACTCGCGGGTGGGCGGAGGATTCAGACACCAGAATCGTTTGCTCTCGCTCCAGCCAGTCGAGATGCCGGCTGTTCCAGTACTGAGGGTCGACGGACACCAGAAAATCAGGTTCCACTCCCTGGTTTTTACAGAAACGATACGACGTGTCCACCGCCACGATCAGCATGTGTTCCTTCAAGGCTTTGAGATGGGGCAGTACTTCATCGAGGGAAGGTCCGGCAGCCATGACCAGGGCCGGCACACCGGGGAAACGATTTTGAGCCACACTGATTCCGGGATTACCGGCAAAACGATCGAGATTACTCAAGAGGTTGCGGACCCACAACTGACCGAAGCGCCTCAGGGTGTTGATGTTTACTTCCCGCTTGTCAAAAACTGAAAACAATAAAGCCTCGACCCGATGGTAATACTCACTCCGGGATGCAAGCAGAGGGCGAAGACGGAGAATGCAGAGCTGTTGCAAAGGCAAGGCCTCGATGCTCATCATCACGGCTTCCGGTTCGTCTCCCAGATGCCAGTGGATATTGGGCAGGGACAGTAGATTTCTCAGATCCCGGGTTTTCAAAGCTTGGAGGAACAGCCCCGTGTCCTGTTCGACGACGACCAGCGCTTTGCCGGGAAACGCTTCACAGAACGCCTCAACCAGATAGCCGAAACCAAAACCCAAAACAATGCCGGCAGAAGCGGTAGCCCCGGCCTCCTCGTTCACGATGCGCCGGGCTTCCTTTGCGGGGTCGTAGCGCGAGTGCAGATAGGTGCCGTGTAGACGGGCCGTGGGAGATCCCGACGGAGTTTCCACGACCTCAAAGCCAGTTGGGGGTTCGGCGTCTTCCAGTGCTTTGGCCCGTAGTTCCGGCTGCAGGCGGTAGAGAACAGTCAGATTTGCTGCACTATATCCCATCATTCCAAATACAGGGTGATAACCATACCCGGTTTCAACGGTGTTCCAGGGGGAGGATCCTGAGCAACGACATATCCTTCCCCGGACATGTGAACCTCGAAATCTCCCTGCTGAAACAGTTGTAGAAGGAGCCTCTTCGGCATTCCGAGTAGTTCCGGCATTTCGGAATCCACCTGGACCTGTTCGGGTAACAGAATGCGTATGCTTCCCGGGTGCTCGAAAACCGTGTCCCCGCTGCGGGGGACGCCGAGATAATCCACCAGCCACTCCGCCGTTTCCTTGAAAACAGGAGCGGCAATTTGGCTGCCGTAGTAAGCGGGTCCTTTTGGATAATCGATTACCACATATATGATTAGTTGGGGATCGTCGGTGGGAAAGATTCCGAGATACGAAGCCACAAAGTGGTTTTCCGAATATTCTCCGGTTTCAGGATCCAGAACTTCCGCGGTTCCCGTCTTTGCCGAAACCCGTACTCCTTCGATCCGGCCTCTTCGGGCGGTTCCCCCATCTTCCGTGGCGGTTTCCATCATTTCAAGAACCCGTCGGGCGATCTCCGGCGACAGGACTTCCCGCACCAGTTCACGCTCAAATCCTCTGATGATTTCGCCTTGGGGAGAGACGATTTTCCGTATGATGCGGGGTTTGAGCAAGAGACCATTGTTGGCGAACACGGTCGCTCCTTGGAGTATCTGAAGAGAGGAAACGGAGACCTCCTGAC
>JAGLQP010000005.1 GCA_023136785.1 Spirochaetales bacterium | reverse complement strand
ATGGACAGGCTGGTGAAAAGAAACCCTCCCCAGCTGGCCTCTAGATTCGTCGGGTACCCTGGTACCGCCGGAAAGATCCAATTCGCAAGGCCCTGCAGGTCGTACAGCCCCGTAGCCTGCAGCGAGAACTCGGCGCCAAGAAAGACAACCGAAGCGTAGAGCCTCGGAATCAGGGCATATTGGGTCCCTTGATCGGCCCCATCCACGATATGCGCCCAGGGGAAACTGATCTGGAGGGCCAGGAAAGAACCTGCCCCTTGAAATCCTACTACAGAGAAGGGGGTAAGTTCCTGTATCTGCTCCCCCGGCCCCCACTCCAGGCTTCCGGTCATCCCGAGAGCGATAAGGGACAAACCCTTTCGCAGGCTGCGGTACAGGGGCCACTCCAGGGTTGCCGATAGCTCATACAAGTCTGCGGTCGAGAAGGTAAGGGTTGTGATCAGGGGAGCGAGGAGGCTGCTCTGCAAGGTGGTCTCCAGCTCCGGTCGCCTGTCGACGGAATCGTAGTACCCAAGCAGGACGTATCGTAAATCTCCCAAGGCGCTCACTCCGGCGATACCGGCTCCCGCCTGGTAGGTCATCTGGTAGGGATCCAGAGCAAACTCAAACACGGGAAAGCGATTGCGGGGCACCAGGCTGGCCAGGTTGTCCCAGTAGCCGCCGCGACGGATCGCCTCTTCGGGGATTGCCAGATCGGCTTCTGTGGGTACGCTCTGTCCGGGGTCCTCCGTCGGTACGGCGGTTTTGCGCTCCAACCGCTTTTCCCTATACAGGTCCTCCCCACCGGCGTTCAGTCCGATGTAGTAGAGAATCTGCTTCTCCTGATCCCAGGCGGGCGCCCGAGCGAAGTCGCTGCTCACCGATCTCATCACGGCACCGGTTTCCAGCTCGTATTCGTAGAGGGTGCGCTTTCCGTGGTAGTTGGCGGAATAGAAGACCCGATCCTCCGCAAAACAGAGCTCGGCTTCCTGGAAGGGAGTATCGTGCAGCTTTACCAGACGGATATCCGCCGGATCCACCCGGGACAGAGCTTGGCCGCCGCCGGACCAGCCGGGAAGATCGACCCTGTACAGCTGAAAATTATCCCAATCCGCCCGCCCGCTGACAAAAAGATTCTCAAGGCTAGCTGCGATATCGGAGATGAGCAGGTCGGTTGCCAGCACCAACTCGGAGGCCCCCGTAGTCGTGTCGTGCAACCAAATCTCCGATCCGAAGGCGTCCCTACTGTCTCTGGCGGTCAGGATCGTGCCGTCCTCAAGAATCTCGAAGGTTCGGAACGGTTCCTTCACCAGCTTTCGGCTGCGGCTGGTTTCCAGATCCCTGCTGTACAAGACCGAAGTGAATCCGAAACGGTCGTACACGTAATTGTCGTAGCCGCCCTCGATCTCCTGTACGGCGTAGTACAGTACACCGGAGCGAACCCGCATGGGCCCGGTGAAGGGGGCGGAACTTCGAAACAGCACCTTACTTCTGCCGCTGTCCGGATCGAGTTGCACCAGCTGGTGTTTCCAGGTGGTGGAATAAGGGGCCGGCTTCACGGGAAAGGATCTTTGGTAGTACACCTTACCCTTCCAGAGTACGGGACTGTCGAGCCACCAGCCGTCGTCGGTGAGAGCTTTTGTGGGTCGCTTGAAAGACACGCTTGCCTTCATGACCTCCAGCTGCCACTCCAGCCAGAGTCTGCGGATCGACTCGCCGAAAATCTTGCGGGCGCTGCGGTCCAGACCCACCGCGGGCAGCGCAGGGGAGAAATAGGAGAGAACCGAGGCACTAAAATGAATAAAAAAACGAGCAACCTGCTCCTTTCCGTATTTGCGAAGGAGGAACTCGACGAACTCCCCTCCCAATAGATACGGACCCGCACCGCCCGGAAAAACATCCAGGTTGTAGGTAGCCTGGATGATCGAAGGCAGGCTCCCGGTCTGAGCCAGGATCGTAGCGTAGGCGTCGAACAATCCCTCGTTGAGCCTGCCCTCGTACGGGGAGATGCCCGATTCAGCAACCACGCAGACCCCTTCCTTGAGCCAGGAGGGGGTAAAGTTTCCGGGAGCCATCGCGTTTCCAAACAGGGCTGCGAACAGGGCGGGCAATCCTTCCCGAGCACTGAGATGCTGCCAATGGGCGTATTCGTGAACCCCTACCAGGCGCCACCAGTTCTGATGAAACGCGAGCGTTCCGGTAGAGGGAGGAGAGCGGAACAGAAGGATTCGATGATAGGCTACATCGGTAAGGCCGTTGCTCTGCACACCGGCATCCTCCAGCACGATCGCCACCCTCCTGGTTTTTCCTCCGACCAGATCTTTGGTGTAGCCGCGGTAATACTCCAGCACCTCCAGGATCTCTGCCGCCTCCTGCTCCCGCCCCTCCGGGTAGAAAACGATAAAAGCTTCGGTCTTCAGCGTCTTCCAGAGGCTGAAGGAGGGCAAAGCGGCACACAGCAGGAAGAACAGGAGGAAGAACGGGCGCCGGTTCATAGCAAATCATGATAGCGGAATCGCCGGAATGGGGCAACATCCAGAGAATTGACAGCGATTGCAGATTTCTTTACCCTATTGTCATGCAAAACGGTGTTTCCCAAAGCGCTTCCTCCGGCGGCTCAGATCGCTCTACCCAATCCCAGGCAGGATTCATGCGGAAGATCGCCGATCTCTTTATGGGAAATTTCAACCCCCAGAAAGAGAAGAAGCGCATGCTCAAATCAGTCGCCAGGACCCTGCGAAAGACCGGCGCTAAATACTACAACACAAAAACCGGGAAGGTTGAGCCCGGCCTGGCCAAGGTATTTTATGAGTTCTACATGAATCTAGTGTCGGCACAGAAAATACTGAAACACGCCAAGTCGTCGAAGGTGTTAAAGACCGTCGTTATCGAAAGCGTACTGAACAAAGATCAGCTGTCCCTCAAGGAACGGCTATCCGAAGAGTCGATCTTAAAACGAGCCCAAAGTACGGATTATCCGCACCTGGTCAATGAGATCAAGAACGAAACGAAGGATTTCTTCGCCTGCTTTGATATCAATCGAACCAGGGAGGTCAACGAAACCTATCACTCTCTCGCCATTCTGCTGAACCTGATCCACTTCGACTATCACTACTTCCTCCGAAAGTTCGACCCTCACCTTCCCGAGGGCAAGCCGTCGTACAATCCCCGTTTTGATAGCACGAATGCCGAGCACGTAAGCGAAGAGCTGAAAGTGTTCCTAGAAATCCTTCCTGCTTTCGATCCTGCTGAGAACTGGAACGGACTCTGGGACATGCTCCGGGTGTACAGGAACGCTGAAATCGTTCCCAAAGATGGCTGGCGGAAGCTGTTGGCGCTCATACGCAAACTGCGCAGGACCCGAGAGCTGGAACTGCTGGTTCAGCTTGTGGATGAAGATCCGTTTTACAAACCAAAGCTCAGATCGCACGCCGAAAACATCGTCGACGAGTTCCTGTCGAGAACCCGTTACCAAATCGACACAACCCTGCAGAAGATCTCCAAACAGCAGCGCACCGGCAAGATTCAGGGTCTGCTGAAATCCCTGTTCGGTACCGGCTCCTACAACAGACTCATCCACTACACAGAGGAATCCAACGATCTGTTCGCCAAGAAAGGACTAGGAGGGTACACCCTGACTCTGCCCCTCAACTGTCTCCACGCCTTTCTCAAAGATATCGTCCAGAGCGATCTCCGGCAGCTGATTGAGCTGCTGCTCATCCCGGCGAAGTGGACGGACAACAACTCGTCGAAGCTTCTGTCCGACTCCTATCACCAACTTCAGGATTTGAGCAAAGAAATCGACGGCTTCGATGCAAATTTGAGCGAAAAAAATGAAGAGGGCAGACGGCTCCAGAGTATGGTTTCCCGGGCCGACAAGAACTCTCAAGCCCAGTACATGGCCCGGAAGAGCCTAAAAAAGATCAACGACGGCGCACGGAACATGCTGGTTCGTTCCTGCCAGAGCACGATCACCCTCGGCAAGGTGCTGAAACAGTTGTACGAGGACTATAAAAAGCCAAACGCACAGATGATCCTCAACTGGAGAGAGATTGCCAACCGTTCAAAGCGGGACATGCGCCAGCTGTTTGTACACAACTATCAGAAGCTGTACAACTACGTTCAGCTCGTCAAGCTCTATGTCTAATACGGTCCGTGAAGAATTCTCTAAACTATCGGAGAAGGCGGTACTCGTAGCCGCGGAGACACATAACGGACAGCGGTTCTGGAGTGCCGAGGATTCTCTGGACGAGCTGGCCCAGTTGGCCGGCACCGCCGGCATCAAAGTGGAGGGCAAAGTCGTACAGCGCTTGTCTCGACCAAACCCTGTAACCTACATCGGCAAGGGGAAATTGGAAGAGCTTCGCCAGGAGTTCTCCTTGAATCCCGAGCTCAACAGCGTAGTCTTCGACGACGAGCTGAGCCCGGGACAGCAGCGCACCATTGAGAGAACCTTCGGAGACCAAATCAAGGTGCTCGATCGCACCGCACTGATCCTGGATATCTTTGCTCAGCATGCCTATACCCGGGAGGGGCAGATCCAGGTGGAGCTGGCCCAGTACGAGTACCTGCAGCCCCGATTAACGGGGATGTGGCGTCATCTCGTTCGCCAGGCCGGGGGACGGGCCGGCGGCGCGATCGGAGTAGGCCTGCGGGGTCCCGGGGAAACTCAGCTGGAAACCGACCGCCGTCAAATTCGAACACGAATCGCTGCCCTGCGCCGGGAGTTGGAGGATGTTCGAGCAGCCCGGCATCAGCACTACAGGCAGAGAAAACGGAAGGAACTGAAAACCATAGCCCTGGTCGGCTACACGAATGTCGGCAAGAGCTCTCTACTCAATGCCCTTTCGTATCCGCGGAAGTTCAACGGGAACGGACAATCCGGAAGTGATCCGCCCAAGGCCTATGTCGCGGATCAACTATTCGCCACGTTGGATCCAACCACGCGAAAGGTACGGCTACCCGCCGGCACCCAGGTGCTATTCGCAGATACCGTAGGATTTATCAAAAAGCTGCCCCACAACCTGATCGCCGCTTTTCGAGCGACCCTGGAGGGAATCGAGGAAGCCGATCTTATCCTGCACGTCGTGGACATTACCCATCGAAAGGTCGATGCTCAAATTAATGCGGTTCAATCGATCTTGTCGGAGCTCGGTGTTGCGGACAAACCTACCTTGCAGGTCTGGAACAAAATCGATGCGGTGCCCAAGTGGATGTCTTCCAGCCCGGGGTCTCTTCGCGTCAGCGCTTTAAAGGGAACGGGAATCGAAGATCTGCTATCCGCCGTCGAAGGTGTTCTGCAGAAGAACCTGATTGCCGTGGAAGTGAATATCCCCTACACCGAAGGAGCCTTAAGAAGCAGAATCTTCAGCCGGGGTTCGGTGCAGTGGTATCAGGATGGACAGGGCGGGACCCGTATGCGGGCTTTCGTTTCTCCCGCCCTTGCGAAGACTCTGAAACCCTACCAAGATCAGACCCCTGACCCCGGGAAGGCATGAAAAAGATCCTCGGACTCGGCGGAGTCACCACGGATCAGATCGGGGTGGTCGATCATATCCCGAGCAGCGATGAGGTGATCCGGCTCCAGGAGTATCGGCTCCAACAGGGGGGCATGGTGGCCACCGCCCTGGTGGCCGCGGCCAGGTTGGGGGCGGAAACCGAATTCCTGGGAGCGGTTGGAGATGACCAGAACGGACGCTTCGCTGTGGAGCGTTTCGCTGCCGAAGGCGTAGGCACCGCTGGAGTTCGAGTCGTTCCGGACAGCATCAGCGCTTTCAGCTTCATCCTGGTGGAGAAGGTTTCAGGAAAACGCACGATCATCCATGAGCCAGGTGTGCAGAGAAACAGAAGGCTGAACGACCTGCCCGGGGATCCCTCGGCGTTTCTCTCCGGGGTCGGGTATCTTCACCTCGACGGTTTCTGGATGGATACCGCTGTCGCACTGGCGGAAAACGCAAAAGAAGCAGGAATCCCCATCACCCTGGACATCGGACAGAATCAAAGAGATCCGAAGATCGGAACTCTCCTTGCCCTGGCGGATTTTGTAGTTCCCTCCCTCGCCTTCTCCCGCAGGTACACTCAAAGCGAAGAGGGGCAGAGCGCGGCGCAGGCTCTGCTCGGCTACGGAGCAAAGGCCGTCATCCAGACACTGGGCGAACAGGGGGCTTTTGTCGCCACCAGGGAGGGACAGAGCTTCACAGTACCTGCCTTCCCGGTACAGGTGGTAGACACCACCGGTGCAGGGGACAGCTTTCACGGGGGCTTTCTCTTCGCCCTCAGCCGGGGTTATCCACTGCGCGAGGCGGTCGTCTTTGCCAGTGCCGTGGCCGCACTGAAATGCACCCGCCTTGGGGGACAGGCCGGCCTGCCCTCCTATCCGCAGGTGCAGAGATTCCTGTCCGACCGGGGAATCCGACTCTGACAGTGATCGCAGGGATCAGCTGACCGCTTGCTCCTGAAGAAGATCCCCCTGTACACCGACCTCCAACCACTGAATCGGAATCTTGCGCTCCGACTCTGCCGCGGCCTGACGGGCCAACTGAAGAAGTCCCCGACAGCAGGGAACCTCCATGGTCAGTACGGTGAGGGAGCGGATGCCGGCGAAGTCGATCAAGGCTTTGAGCTTGTCCAAGTAGATATCCTGGTTGGAGTCCAGCTTGGGACAGGCGATTGCCAAACGTTTATCCCGCAGAAATTGCCTGTGGAAATCCCCGTGCGCATAGGCAACACAGTCCGCCGCGAGCAGTACGTCCGCATCTTTGAAATATGGAGCCGAGGGCGGAACGAGGTGAAGCTGCACAGGCCACTGCCGTAGTTGGGAAGGTGCGGCTGGGAGATCGGTGTTCGCCGCGCTTGGTTCCGCCTGGAACTCCCGTATCTGAGCACCGGGACAGCCGCTGACCTGGTGACCGCCGTGCACGGAGTGCTTCGGCTCTTCCAAGCCGACATCCATGCCCTTCTCCTCGAGCACGGCCAGAGCCTGCTTTAGATACTCCTGCTCCCCATGTTCGTTCAGATGCGCGAGGTGCGCCCGGATGACGCCCTCTCCCTGGAGAATCACGTTTTCCATAACCTTTCTCTCATCGTAGGCCTCTGCCTCGCGTTCCTCGATCGTAATGGCTCCCACGGGACACTCGCCGATACAAGCCCCGAGACCGTCACAAAACAAATCGCTGATCAAACGGGCCTTTCCGTCGATCATCTGAAGGGCTCCTTCCGGACAGTTGGGGATGCACTGACCGCAACCGTTACACAGCTCATCGTCTATATAAATGATTTTTCGCTTCATCTCTGCCTCCGCGATAATTGATGATACAACAAAGATCGCCTACTTCGAGGAAATTTCCCTTGATCTGGGTCAAGGGGAATGCGTGTTTTTTACTTGATTATTCAGCTCAGGCTCTTAAATTTGAAAGAAAGAGGTAGACCCGTGGCAATGCAGTCCTTCGACGCCCATGAACTCCTGAAAAACGCCGACTTTTTCAGCGGTATCTCCGACAGGAGCATTCGCTCTTTAGCGGCCATCGGCATTCCCAAGAGGGTGGAAAAGCGCAAGCTCATCTTTATGGAAGGGGACGAGGGTCACTCCCTATACATCCTGGCTCAGGGGGGTGTGCAGCTGTACAAATCCGCGGCCGACGGACGGGAGATCGTGATCAAGACGGTCAAATCCGGAGAGATCTTCGGCGAGGTGGTGCTGTTCGAGGAGAATAAATATCCTGTCAGCGCCGTTTCCCTGGAGAAGAGCCTGCTCCTGCGACTGCCCAAACAGCAGATCGACTGCCTGCTGATCTCCGACAGCTTTCGCCGGGATTTTATCGGCATGCTCATGCGCAAGCAGCGCTATCTGGCAGACCGGATTCTCTACCTGGCCGGACACGATGTGGAGGAACGCTTCTTCTACTTTCTCGAAGAGCAGTACGGCCGGAAAGAGGAGTACCGTATCCCCATGAGCAAGAAGGACATCGCCGCAGCCATCGGCACGATCCCGGAGACCTTTTCCCGGCTGCTGCTACGCCTCAAACAGGAGCAGAAGCTTCGGTGGGAGGGAGAGAACCTCTATCTGGCCGAGGACTTCTGGAAAGGCTTCGAAACACAATAAGGATAGATCAGAAATTCGTCAGAAAACCCGGTAGTTCCTTGATGTGGGCGATTCGGGGAACCCCCTCAGGTGGGCTCATCTTCGGGTCTTCTTCGGCTACCCACAGAATCTTGCCGCCGATTTCTTGGAAAGATTGCAGGTAGTCGATCCTGTTGTCAATAAACAGGACCTCCGGAGCTTTTCGGTTCAGCTCGCTCAGCACACGATGGTAGACATCCTTTTCCGGCTTGCCCCGAAAATCGTTGGTGCGAATGTCGAAGATCCGCTCGAACAGGTGGGCGATCTCGAGATACTCGAGTATGCGCAGGGCATGTTCCTGAGGAGCATTGGTTAGGATTGATTTCGGTAGGGCAACGGAGCTAAGGGCCGAGGCCAGCTCCGGATCCTTGTGCAGATACCTGCCCACATCGGTGGGATGGGTGAATTCCAGATAAGCTTCAGGATCGTTGAAATTATGCTCGGTCATCAGACCGGTCAGAGTCGTGCCGTGCTTTTGACTCAACTCACGGCGGAGGCGGGCTGCCCTGTCCTCGTCGAGCTTGAGATACTGTGAAACGTAGCGTGTCATCCGACGGGAGATCTCCTCCACCATTGCACTGGAGGCGGGGTACAGGGTTTCATCCAGATCAAAGAGCAGGTAGGTAATGCTGCTGTTCACGGGGGCACTGTACGGGTTTTCTCTTGATTTGTCAAAACCCGGTCAATCGGGAATAATGGCGGGATGGACTCAAAACAATCGAGGAAGCCGGGAAATACGTCCCGGGTCCTGATCCGGGCTGCGGAGCGGCTCGTTGCCTGCATCGAGAACTTAAATTTCACCGCCCCTGTTGCCCATGTCTACAATCCGTTGGTCTACGCCTGGGCAGCCTATCGCAGCTATCTCGAACGCTTCGCCGATACGCCGAAACGAGTGGTGCTATTGGGGATGAATCCCGGGCCTTGGGGCATGGCTCAGACCGGCGTGCCTTTTGGAGAGATCCTGGCTGTCCGGGAATGGATGGGAATCGAGGAGCAGGTCCGTCGGCCCGAGGGGGAGCATCCCCGCAGGCCCGTGATCGGATTCTCGGTGACCCGCAGCGAGGTCAGCGGCAAACGTCTCTGGGGCTTGATGAAGCAGCGCTTCACAAGTGCCGAGATGTTCTTCCGTGACCATTTCGTCGGCAATTACTGTCCACTCCTGTTCCTCGATCGGGACGGAAAAAACATCACGCCGGACAAGCTCCGATCCGCCGACAGGGAAGCCCTGTTTCACTGCTGTGACGATCACCTGCGGGCTACGATCGAAGCGCTGGAGCCGGAATGGCTGATCGGAATCGGCAAGTTCACGGAACAGCGCCTGCGGGTTCTTCGAGAGGCCGTTGGTTGGAAAAACATGAAAGTTGCCGGGATTCTCCACCCCAGCCCGGCCAGCCCGTCGGCAAATAAGGGTTGGTCCGCTCTTACTGCGGATCGACTGATTTCTCTGGGCATCTGGACGCCCACCGCGGCCGGAGACAATAGAGGGGGCGGATAGTTTGGGGCTTTCAGATTACAACCCCGTCAGCGACTCGGCTAGCCTCCAGAGACGGCGGGCTTCCTTGGAATCGAAAGGAATCTTCTCTTCCCGCTCCACTCGTTCGTAGAAACGTCCGCTTACCCCTTCCACCTCCGGCGAGCTGGCCAGGTACAGGCCCGTGCCCGTCTCCTTGCTCAGGAGAGCCATGCCCAGAGCTCCCGGGATACGCAGATACCAGGGTAGATTGCGGATGATCCGGGAGCGAATCAGACCCGGATGGAACGCGTTGGCGGTGACGCCGGTGCCATCCAATCTCCGCGCCAGCTCCACCATGAACATCGCCTTTGCCAGCTCCGCCTGAAGCTTGGCCCGTACAGGGTTGTAACTGTCCTCCAGCTGAAGGTCATCGAAGTGAATACGGGCGAACCGCAACGGACCGGCGTTCCCGGTTACTGTAAGAACGCGGGTCGGAGCGCTCCGCTTCAGAACGTCGAGCAAGAGGTTGGTGAGTAAGAAATGCCCCAAGAACTCCACAGCCAGGGTCATCTCCGCTCCCTCGACGCTGACCGTACGCCGCAGGTAGAGCACGCCGGCGCAGTTCATCAGTACGTCGAGCCGGTCGCAGCGTTCTTTGAACTGTTCCACGGCGCAGCGAATCGAAGCCCACTCCGATAGATCGGCCTGAAGCAGCTCGATCCGTTCGTTTCCCGTAGAGGCGGCCAGCTCCTGCCGTGTCTGTTCGGCCCGCTGCCGGTCTCTGCTGAGCAGAACGATTCGCGCACCCATCCGGGCCAGACCGAGGGCGGCGGCCCTTCCCACCCCGGCGCTGCCCCCGGTAATGAGAATCAGCTTGTCTTTCATATAACGCTGCCCGGCCGTCCCTTGTTCTTCCGGCTGACCTCTTTCAGCCGCTCCGCATTGATGATGATCGTCGCGTAGATAGCATCGAGATGGTAATTAAGATCCCGCTGCATATTCTCCGGCAGTCTGGCCAGCTTGTCCCGATTGCTCCTCTTTCCCAGCCACTGAATCAGTCCGAAGCTCTCTTCAAAGACCCGGCGCATCGTGCTGCGGATCGAATCGATGATATCGCGGATCTTGGCAATTGATATTGTCTTGATCTTTTTATTGACCTTTGCCGAATGTATAGAGTCTCTGACCCGCAGCAGGTGTTTCTCCAGCCGGTTCACTTCGCTGATCAGAGACTCGAGGGATGCCTCTTTCCTCTCAATGCTCTCCCGGCTGATGATATAGCTGTACTCTATATCTTTCCGTGGAGTCTTTTCCTCCCGACCGGCCATCCTGGCAAAAAAAGCACGTACCCGCACGAGCAGCGAAGGCTTGGGCTGATAGAGAAAATAGATATTCTCCAGAATCGGAAGCAGGGCGGCCACATCCTTGGTCCGAGCAAGGTAGCGGTGCAAGACCCGCATATATTTCCGGCGGATCGACGGCGAGGCGGTCTGTTTGTCCTCGGCTTCGTACTTTCCGTGGAGCCTCTTCTCCAAGCTTTCATCGGTCTGATCAAGCTCCTGGAGCACGACCTTGGTCAGTTCCGGATCATAGCTCATGCCTACCCGATTGCAGCTCTCCTTGATCAGGCCATCAAATTTTTCCGGGCTTTTTCTGTAGTTCTGCAGACTGCCGATGTCATCCCGTGTCTCCATCCTCAGCCTGATGGAATACTCATCGATCTTGATCTGTTCCAATCTCTCGAAGAAGGGATCGATTCGATCTTTCAACAGTTCTTCGATGTCCTTGCGCTTCTGCCGGGCCAGCACCGAGGCTTCGGAGTTGGGATCCTGCAGAATCCAGACGCTGCTCTTCAAATACAGTTCTTCGAGGAACTGACGGATATCCGCATGAACCCGGCGAATTTCCGCGATCTCTTTCAATTCGACGAAATGAACATTGCTCATGAAGGAGTTGCGAATCGCGTACACGTTGTTGATCAGCTCGCAGATCCAGCGGGTGTTGTTCTGGACCTCTCCTTCGCTGCTCTGTAGATTGTGCTTATGAAAGACAATTTTTTTGCTTTCCGAATCCAGTGCAACCGCAATGCCGCTGTCCGGGGAAAAGGAGCGTCGGAAGGGAACGGGCAGGGTGCGGATCGAGTCAGCGAGAGATCGGTACAGGTCTTTCACTTCTGCTGCGCCTGCGAACAACCGCTCTTTTCCCTCCTCCAGGTAGTGCAGCATCTCGGACAGCCCCATGACTGGTTCCTCCCTCTACTTAGGATAGTAGTGTAAACTCCAGCGAATAAATGTCAACTTTGCGCTTAATTTGATGAACTCCCATCCGATAATGAAAGTAATCAAACTATGGGGTCTTTGGTCCTGAAGGGTTTCCTTCGGGGCCTTTTTTTATGTGCGGTAGATCCGCCACAGCGCCTCGAAACAACCGGCAAGGCGTCGGCCCAGTTCCTCTCCACCGGTGGTGGTGAAATCCGCTTCATTTTCAAATACGCTGTAGGGAATCTTCAGATCTTTAAGAAGAAGGAAACGGGAATCGCTGCGGCTCAGCTCGCTCCAATCATCGATCCCGTACAATCGTTTCATCTTCGCCTCGGGCAGGCTGTGCTCGAGGATGCTGTGCGGCGCTTCAGGATTGAAACGCTTGTGGTTTTTCCGCAATGACTCCTCGAAAGAGACCTGAAGGTAGAGCACGGCTGCGGCCTCGAGGACATCAACACTCATCTGCTCGAAGGCACGCCGGTAGCCCCCGTGCTCGCTTCCCCTGGAAAACTCGATGATCACCGTGCTTCCCTCGTGAAGGCTCGGATCCTCTGTCTTCCGTTTCTTGTACTCCAGACACAGCCGGCGTATCAGCAGATCCCACAAATAATCTTCCTTGAAATAGCCGTCGCCACCGGTATGTAACGGGGGTTTCCCCATTTCCGCCAGGAGCTTGTCCTCCTCGAACCAGGCCCAGAGCATGGGAAAATCATCCACAACTTCCAGTTCTCCCAGATGAAAACGGCTGCGGCGTTGGTCCGGGTCGAGTTTGCCCAAATAGTCGATTATCTCGCTCTTCCCGGAGGCGGGCCTGCCCACGAGAATCAGGACCTCAATTATATCAGCTTTTGTTTTCAGCGGGTCCTCACCTTCACATCACCCATCATGATAAAGCCGGTGATACGCACCCCCGGCCCTCCCCTCAGGACTCCGGTCTTCACCCGCTTTCCCTCTTCCACCTCCCCTAATATCGGCACCACTTCCAGTTGAACCGGGAGGCTCTCCGGCACGGTGATGGTGATGCTGCTCATCAGAGCCAGAACGTTGATTTCGACGATCTCGGAGGGAAGCTCCAGGTCGCGAAAGTCGAACTCCACCGAGCTCATCAGCGTTCGGGTACTCACGGTGCGGCTCTTCAGCCATTGCCCCCGGCACTTGCGGCTCATCATGATCCCGTACACGGGTTGCTCGTCCTCCCGGAGAACGATCCGCCGGGCAACAGCGGGCTCCGGGGCCTCCCGCGGAGCCTCCGCCAGCTCCCCGGGAATATCGTCGATCAGCTGCGCTAATTCCTGTACGGATCGTGCCTGATGTGCCAGCGAGACTCTTCGCTCGAACTCTTCCATCTCCAGTACGTCCCTGGCAAAGCACTCGCTCAATATTTTGACGGTTCGCTCCCGCTGCGCCGGCAGCCCCACCACACCGCGTCTTTTCTGCGGATCCGGGACTGTCATGCCTGATTCATCCGCTCAAAGAGCTTGTACAGGCTGTGGGTTCCCATATTCTCCAGGCCGATGGCCATAGCCGAGACGTAGAATTGGTGAGCCATAGCCAGCCCCGGCAGGCTGAGCTTCATCCGCCGGGCTTCCTTGAGGGCAATATCCATATCCTTCACGAAGTGTTTGATGAAAAAACCCGGATCGAAGTTGCCCTTGGCGATTCGAGGTCCGTAGTTGTTGAGGCTCCACGAAGCAGCCGCTCCGCTCCCGACCACGGCGATCATCTCCTCCAAATCGACTCCCGCCTTGTAGGCGTAGAGCAGACACTCCACCACCCCGATCATCGTGGTGGCTATGTGGATTTGGTTGCACATCTTCGTGTGTTGGCCCGCTCCGGCCGAACCCATGTAGGCGATGTTCTCACCCATCAGCTCGAACAGCGGCATCACCTGATCGAAGACTTTCCGATCCCCGCCGACCATGATGGCCAGCTTTCCCGAACGAGCGCCCACATCTCCCCCGGACACCGGAGCATCCAAGGCGGAGACGGACTTGCTCATCGTCTCCTCATGGATTCGTTTGGCCAGAGTCGGTTCCGATGTAGTCATCTCGACGAGGATCGATCCGGCCTTGGCCCCTGAAAGCACGCCCCGTTCACCAAGAACGACCTCCTCCACGTCGGCGGGATAGCCGACAATCGTGAAGACGCAGTCGCTGTTGCGGGCTACCTCGAAGGGGTTCTCGCACCAGGCAGCCCCGGCGGAAAGAAGGTCCTGCGCTTTTGCTTTGGTCCTGTTGTATACAAAAGCGGAATAGCCCGCTTCGACCAGGTGCAGGCACATCGAGCGGCCCATGACGCCTGTGCCGATCCAGCCGACATTTTTAATCTCCATCATATTCTCCCCGATATCCTTTGATCAGTTTATTTCCCTTGGGGAGCAGTATAACTGAAGTTGCACTCGGGGAACAACACGCCCATTCGCTCTCTCATCCGGCCAACAGGAGCCGCAGCAGGAGCTTCTGCAGGGTAATGTGGTGGATCGCCCCTGCCCGCGGGCCCAGTCCGTCGAGGAGCCGCTTTCTGATTTTCTCGGATCTCCCGAGAAAGAAAAAAGCGCAGTAGCCACAGATGAAAAGCCCGAGGATCACGACAACGCCGATCTGTTGCTCAATGGGAACCGTTGGTAGTGCTTCCATTTTTCCTCACCCAGTATTTCGGATTGTTCTCGTCTTCTACAGCTTCCGACGATAGATCCTGTGGGTCTTGTAGACCCGGCCGCCCAGGGTCTGCATATCGGCGAGCATCAGGGAGGTAGTATCGGCGATCTGAACCATCTCGCCCTTCCTGAAGCCTGCATCCTCGATGGTTCGAATCAGCTCGTAGTACAGCAAGCCGTTCCCCCCCAGCTTTTGATACTCCGGTAGAATTCCCGCACCATTTACGATCAGGGTATCGGTCCGCCCGGCTTCAGCGAAAAGATCGATCAGGCTGATCGGATTCAGCCTGCCCTTCGCTCTCTGCAGTGCCCCGGACAGGTCGGGAAAGGCAAAGAGAAATCCGGCCACCTGGTCATCGTAGTACAGGACCTTGATGAGGGAGGGTTTGGAAACCAGCATCAGATCTCTGGCCAACCTGTCGATCTCTTCCTCCGTCAGCGGGCAGAAGTCATCGTGGACGATGAAGGCGCGGTTGTACACTTCTCCGATCTGCCGGGCGATCCTCAACAGCTCCCTCCGCTTGCGAAACACGGGGACTCTGAAATGCCCCCGCTTGTAGTGAATCTCCGCCACTCGCCGGATCTTGTCGGGAAGCTGGAAGGCACTGCGATCGATCACCGCCGTGTAATAGTCCCGGACCTTCTCGAAATTATTTTTCTCCAGCAGACGGCGGTAGTAGGGAAGATGATAGTGCATCATGGTCATGGTAGCCCGATGCTCAAATCCATCGATCAGCAATCCACTGCCGTCCATACCGGAAAATCCGCGTGGGCCGACAAGCTCCCCAAGTCCGCGCTTGCGTGCCCAAGCCGAGGCGGACGCGAACAGGGCAGCCGCCGCACCTTCATCCTCGGCACACTCGAAGTGGCAGAAGCGCGCCTCTCTGCGATTACGATAGCTGTTGAACCGCCGGTTATCGAACACGGTAATCCGCCCCACCGGCTTTCCTTCCCGCCGGGCCAACAGGAATGCGGCCTCGGAGTGCTCGAAGAAGGGGTGCTGCTTCCTCAGGATCTTACGTTTCTCCGAACGGAAGGGAGGGACCCACTGAGGAACATTTCTATACAAGCGGAAGGGTAGACCAACGAACTCGTTGATGCTTTTTCCATCCGGTGGTGCAACTTCAAAAATCTCCAGCATCGCTTCATTTCCTATCAGTATTCTATATATACACCGAGACTTAGTTTTACGACAGTCCGATTTCCTGTAGAATGTAGGGCTATGATTGTACAAGGGATTTCGCTATTTTCATCAACAACAAACAAGACCGTAAACAAGCCCGTGGCCCTGCAGCTTGAAGGCGACCGCATCGTCGCGGTCAACCCTCTTGAACAGAGCAGGGATCTGCCGTGTCTCGCCCCGGGGTTTCTCGATATACAGGTCAACGGTTTCATGGACAGCGACTACAGCCTGGAAAATTTTTCGGCTGAACAGGTGGGGAAGATTGTCTCCTACCTCGACCGTTCCGGAACGACCCAGCACCTTCCTACGATTATCACCAGCCCTGAAGATCGTATCCTCCGCAATCTCAGCACCATCGCCCGGGCTGTGGAAGCAGACAAGGACCTTGAACGGGGGATTCCGGGAATCCATATCGAAGGACCGTATATCTCTCCGGAGGATGGAGCCCGCGGCGCCCACGATGCTTCCTTTGTCCGGCCCCCCGACATCGAGGAGGTGAAACGATGGCAGGAGGCGGCGGGAGGCCGGATCCGTGTCATTACCCTGTCACCCGAGTGGGAAGGAGCGCCGGGTTTTATCGAAGAAATCACGGCCATGGGAATCATTGCCTCGATCGGGCACACCGCGGCCGACGGAAAACAGATTCGAACGGCGGTGGAAGCGGGGGCCCGTATGTCCACCCATTTGGGAAACGGGAGCCACACCGTGATCCCCAGGCTGCGCAACTACATCTGGGAACAGCTGGCCGAGGATCGTTTGCTGGCGGGGATCATCAGCGACGGCTTTCACCTGCCCGATGCGGTTCTCAAGGTGTTTACCCGGGCCAAAGGACCGGAGCGGCTGATCCTGGTCAGCGATGTAGCCCATCTGGCCGGCTTCAAACCCGGCATCTACCGCCGGGGCAATATCGAAGCCCAGGTGTTCGAAGACGGGCACCTCGGCCTGCCCGGCACGGAGATCCTGGCCGGAGCGGCTCACCTGCTCGACTGGGACATCCCCCACTTCGCCGCCGTCACGGGTCTGGACCTCGGTGAGATCATCCCTCTGGTCACCACCAATCCGGCTCACCTCCTCGGACTCGAGCCGGGTTATGGATCCCTCGCTCCCGGGGCACCGGCAAACCTCGTGCTCTTCGAACACGAGCCTCAGCAGCGGAGGCTGAAAATCGTAAAGACGATCCGGGCGGGAAAAGTCGT
>JAGLQP010000499.1 GCA_023136785.1 Spirochaetales bacterium | reverse complement strand
CGGTCAAATCAGATCACCCGCATGGATTTCCACTTGCCCTGGAGGAAGCGAAAGTAAAATCCGAAACCAAGGACGCTCACGTAGACGGTGACAAAGATCCAGGCCGTATAGATGCTGGCCTGGAATACAAGCAGCAAGAGGAAGGTGGGAACAACCAGAATGCAGGTAGACATGATCAGAATCATGATCATCACGAAACGCGTGTCTCCGGCGCCTTTGATACCCGCGGCGAAGACGATAGTCATCGTGTCGAAGATCGAATACACCGCAACGAATCGTAGGAGCACGACCGCGATCTCGCGAATCTCCTCAAAGGTTTCGGGAGCCGATTTGGAGGAGAAGAAACGGATGTAAAAATCTGGAATCAGCACATAGCTCAGAGCGATCAGTCCCATGTAGAGGAAACAGATGGCAGCTCCGGAGTAGGTGCTGCGGCTGGCCAGGTCCACCCGCTGCTCCCCCACGTACTGTCCGACCAGGATGGAAATCGCCATGCCAAGCCCGATCATCGGCATGAAGGCCAGGGAGTTGATGTTGAAGGCGATGTTGGTCGCAGCCAGCTCCACCATCCCGAGCCGCCCGATCAGCAGGATGAACACGGTGAAACCGAATATATCGATGAAAAACTGTACCCCGTTGGGTAGCCCGTAGCGCAGGATCCGGCGGAGCAGTTCGAAGTTCGGCCTCCAGCCCGAGCGGGTGGCGAAGGACCCATTGTTTTTCCGTCGCAGGATCAGTACGGCAAAAACCAAAAAGGAAACGACTCCGGAAGCAACCGTTGAAATAGCGGCGCCGCTGATTCCCAGCTCTGGGAAACCAAATCTGCCGAAGATCAGGATGTAGTTCAACACGATGTTCACCACCGTTGCCAGCAGATGTACCCACATCACCGGCCAGGGTTTGCCCCGGCCGGTGAAAAAGGCCGCCACCGCGGAGTTGGCAATCGGAAAGATCGACCCGTAGCATAGCACTCTGAAATACCGGACTTCCAGCCGGCGAACCTGTACCGGATGCCCTATCCACTCGAATATGGCCGGGGACAACGGAGCCATCAGCAGAAGCAGCAAACCCCCGACCAGGGAAACATAGAAACCCTGCCACAGAGAGGGGCCGATCCGTTCAGGCTGAGCCGCGCCGTGGTATTGAGCTACGAAGGTGTTCACGTAGCTCGCCGTGCCCAGAAATACGCTGAGGATCGTGAAGTAGAGGATTCCCGAAGGCATGGAGGCGGCGATGGCTTCGGGGGAATACCAGCTCAGGAACATGCGGTCGACGAACTCCTGAACCGCCAGAGAACCCGAGCTGAGGATCAGCGGTGCGGCCAACCGAAGCACTTCAGAAAAGCCGCCGCGATCGTGCCAGCGTTCGAGAAAAGCGATCCGTCCGGGTATTCGTCTGGGTGTTGGCTTCATCTTGAATCGGCTCAAATACTACACCTAAGAAGAGGATCTGAGGAAGTGGCACCGGACAGCATTTTCGAGATATTCTAAGGAGAATACTGTCATCGGTCACGCTCCGCATAACCGGAGGGCAAGGATCCGCAGGCTCTGCATCCTTTCAAGGGGAACATCGATCTTGGGCGGCTGGGGAGGGTGATCGGCGAAGCAGGACCGGCAAACGTTCCCCTGTGCATGCTGACGGTTACCAATAATTCCAGTGGGGGTCAGCCGGTGTCGATGGACAATATCCGCAAGACCAAGAAGCTCCTCGAGGGTTTCCGAATCCCACTGTTCCTCGACGCCTGCCGCTTCGCCGAGAATGCCTACTTCGTGCGCAAAAGAGAGTCCGGATACGGGGACAAGAGCTGCCTATCGATTGCCCGGGAGATGTTTTCCTACGCCGACGGTTGTACCATGAGCGCAAAAAAGGATGCCCTGGTCAATATCGGGGGTTTCTTGGCCTTAAACGACGACGACCTGGCCATGCAGGCGCGAAACGTCCTGATCGTGACCGAAGGATTCCCGACCTACGGAGGCCTGGCCGGGAGGGACCTGGAGGCGATTGC
>JAGLQP010000498.1 GCA_023136785.1 Spirochaetales bacterium | reverse complement strand
AAATTGGTTGAGACCAGGCCTCGGAGGGGAAACCACTTCAGGAAGGACCCGCCGGCGAACAGGACGATCAGGAGGATGGCGAAGAGAAACGACGGTATGGCGTAGCCAACGGTGACCACCGTACTGGTTGCCAGGTCGAAGCGGCTGCCGTGTCGCACCGCCTTGGAGATGCCCAAAGGAATGGAAATCAGGTAGATGAACAGGGTGCTCCAGATTCCAAGGGAGATCGACACGGGCAAACGCGTAGCGATGAGGCGGATCACGGTATTGCCGCGGAACAGACTCTCGCCAAAATCGAACGCCACATAGCGCTTCAGCATATCGAAGTAGCGCAGGTGCAGCGGCCTGTCGAAGCCGAAGCGGCGCTTGATTTCTTCGATGACTTCCGGGTCGAGTCCCCGGGCGCCTCTGTAGACAGAGGAGTCTTCCCCTTTCCGTTCGGCCGGGGTTACCTCATCGGCGGTGATACCGGAGAGCCGCTCCAGACGGGTATTTACCCGAATACCCCGCATCTCCGCCACCATCTGTTCCACCGGCCCGCCGGGGGCGATCTGCACCACGAAAAAGTTGACCGTGATGATGGCCCAGAGGGTCGGGATGATCAGGAGAAGGCGGCGAATGATGTAGGCCAGCATCAGGTTTCAGACATATTCCACTGTTCGGGTTAGCGATCGGGCAGCCTGCGCTCTTTGGCCGGATCCACCCACCAGGTATCGATTCCCAAAGCGTATTTGGGACGAATAGCAGGGCGGCTGAACTTATCCCAGGAGGCCACCCGGAACATGCTGAGATGCCATTGCGGGATAACGTAGTGATTCCAGGTCAGTACCCGGTCCAGCGCCCGACCCCATAGCAGCAGGGCTTCATCATCACCCTGATGCTCGTCGATGCCGTCAAGCAGATAATCTACCGCCTCATCTTGAACCGCCGCCTGATTGTACGTGGAGTCGATGTAATCGCTGCCCCACGAAATCTTCAGAGTGGTGTCCGGATAGATATGGGAGGAAAAGCCACTTGAAACCAAGTCGAAATCGTGGTCATGCCAGCGGTTGAGGTACTGCGAGGAATCCACCTTTCTAATATTCATGGTGATTCCCAATCGCTCCAAGCTCTTCTGCATAGGAATGGCGATCCGCTCCGTCGTGTCCGTGTAGATCATGAGCTCAAACTCGAAGGGCTCCCCGGTACGCACATTCATCATCTTTCTGTCCCGTACCTCCCACCCGGCCTCTTTCAGCAGTCTCAGCGCCTGACGCACCTCGCCTCGGATATTTCCCGAGCCGTCGGTGACCGGCGGGTTGTACTCCTGGTTGAATACCTCTTCGGGAATTTTGTCACGGATCGGCTCCAGTATCTTCAATTCTTCCCGGCTCGGAAGGCCGGTGGCGGCATACTCGGTACTCTCGAAGTAGCTGCGGGTTCGCGTGTACTGGTCGTAGAAGATATTGCGGTTCATCCACTCAAAATCCATCATGTAGTTCAGGGCCATTCGCACCCGGCGATCCTGAAAAACAGGCTGCTGGATATTAAAGATGAAGGCCTGCATCCCGGGTGGAATTTCGTGAGGAATTTCCTCTTTCTTGATATAGCCGGCATCGATGGCGGATCCGGTGTACTGGGTAGCCCACTTCTTGGCTTCGTTCTCGACCCGGATATCGTACTCCCCCGCCTTAAAAGCCTCGAAAGCCACGGTCTGATCGCGATAGTAGTCATAGCGAACGAAATCGAAATTGAGCCGGCCCCTGTTCACCGGAAGGTCCATAGCCCAATAGTCTTTCTTCCGCTCGTAAATGACGTACTGGCCCATCCTGTGGTTACTCACCGTGTAGGCTCCGCTTCCGATCGGAATATCGGTCAGCGGCTCGGAAAGATCTCGGGACTCCCAATAGTGCTTGGGCAACACAGTCAGCGAAGCAAGGCTGACCATGGTCTCTTTATCCGACTCGGAGAGGGTGAATTTGGCCCGGAGGCGATCCAGAGCCTCGACCTTTTCCACGAGACTGAAG
>JAGLQP010000497.1 GCA_023136785.1 Spirochaetales bacterium | reverse complement strand
GTGCCATTGGGGGAGTGGCAAATTTTAAAGTAAAGCTTTAAAAATTGCACATAACCCCTGGAGGTGAACGGTTTATAAATCCAGATGGGTCATTGTGCCCGGCGGGTCAAATTGACACACTCATGAAGGCAGGAGCTTCCAAGGGAGTGTAGCAGAAGCACAGCGGTGCCCCCCAAGACTGAGTGTGCAGCTGCTTGACGGGTGGCAGAGCGGGGCTTAAGCTTAGGCGTTGAACACGGAGGTAAACATGAACAGGCGAGTTTTCATTGCGGTACTATTGGTGGTTTTCGTGGTCCTTCTGCCGGCCGGTCTTGCCGCTCAGGAGGAGGAAAAAACCGGCCTGAACCTGAAGGACAAGCGCCTCGGTTTGATCTTCAATTTCATCGGTCTGGCGAACTTCCTGATCACCGAGCACACCGACAACGTGCAGGGCGGTTTGGGGATGAAGCTCTGGCTCGGCGAAAAAACGGCGGTGCGGGCACTCCTCGATTTGGAGCATACCAATGATTCCGTAACCACGAGCACATGGATCGGAGCGAGCGGGGCCTTCGAGTATCACTTCCTCCAGCGCCGGGTCTCCCCCTACGGCGGCGGTCTGGCCGGTCTCACGCTGGGGACCGGAGCCGCCAATGACCTCGGCCTCTACTTCGGAGCGCTCCTCGGCGCGGAGTTCGAGCTGGTCGAAAACCTGAATCTGTTCGCGGAGTACAATCTACTCGTAGAGATAAACGAGCCGGATTTCACGATCGATCTCGGACTTGGAAACAATACCCAGATCGGCATCATTGTCTACCTGAACTAGGCTCGAGGTCCGCCCCCCGACCCTTCAAAAACACTAAGCACCCCCCTCAGGCCTTCCGACAATATCAGAAGAGGAGAATGCCGTGCAGACAAAAACCCTAAAGAGGGCTCTCCGCAAGGAGACCCGGACATTGAAAGATTATTCGGATCTACAGAAGAGCCTGCAGCAGGCGATCAACAAGCGAAAATGGACGGAGCTGAACAAGGAGATCGATGCCCTGCGCCTCCTGGCCGATAAGATCGAAGCCCTGGAGGAGGATAGAATACAGGCCTACCAGATGCTGAAAGGGTCCCTCCAGGCCAGAGAGCGGGAGGGGTTCACCGAGATCGTGGCCCGACTCCCCGCGGAAGATCGGGACGAGCTAATCGGCCTGTATCGGCACCTGAAAGCTGCGGTGATCCGGGTGAAGGCCAGCGCCGGGCTGCTGAACTACTACGTCCAGTCCATGTCGGAGGCTCTGAGACAGATCCTGGAAGAGCTGTTCCCCCATCGCAAGGGGAAGATGTACTCCCGGACGGGTAAGCCAAAAGAGGCGGGAGACGAGTCGCTCATGCTCTATGGGAACGCGTAGGAGGTAGAGTCGTGCCATCGACATTTGCGGGGATTGAGATAGGAAAACGCAGCCTCATCGGCCACAGTCTCGGCCTGAACACGATCGGGCACAACCTGAGCAACGCCTCGGTGGAGGGCTACAGCCGGCAGCGCATCAAGATGAAAGCCACCGATCCGATCTACATGCCCGGATTGAACCGGGAGTTGTACCCCGGACAGCTCGGTCAGGGCATGGAGGTAAGCCGCATCGAAAGAGTGCGGGACATGCTGCTGGAAGGCAGAATCATCAACGAGACAGCCGGAGAGGGATACTGGGGCGCAAGGGACAAGTACATCCTCCTTCTCGAGCAGATCTACAACGAACCGACGGAGGTTTCCGTACGGTCGCTGATGGACAAGTTCTGGGAATCCTGGCAGGAGCTGTCCCTCAATCCTACGGAAGTCGGTGCCCGTACCGCGGTGCTGCAGCGGGGTCAGGCCTTGATCGATGCCATTCACAGTCGCTACTTTCGCTTCAAAGAAACCAGGGACATGATCGAAGGAGACATCCGGGCCGTGGTAGAGGAGGTGAACAACCTCGGCCGGGGGATCGCCGCTTTAAACGAGCAGATCATCAAGATCGAAGCGTTGGGAGACAATCCCAACGACTTGTACGATCACA
>JAGLQP010000496.1 GCA_023136785.1 Spirochaetales bacterium | reverse complement strand
GAATCGGCTATGATTCTCAACACATCAAAGAGTGACTTGAAAAGGAGTAATCGATGCGCCACCGTATGACCCTATCCTCCAATCCGAGGATGATTATCCTTGTTCTCTTCATGATCGCTCTGCCGGCGGCAGGAATCCTGCTGTTGATCTTTGTCGGCGTCTTCCTCGGCATAATCGCCTTGGCCGGAGCAGCGTATCTGGACTACACGATGCTGCGCTTCTTCCGCAACCACTTGAAGAGTTGGGTGGAAACCACGGATACCGAGCTGAAATGCCGGATGCCCGACGGGGAGCTGCTCGTCTTTTCCTGGGACAAGGTCACCGCGGCGGGTTACTTCACCCAGGAAAGAGGCCGTCCCTTTTTGTTTGCATACCGAGAAGAGGAAGATAAATTGGTGACGATCCCAAAAGAGTACAGCGATTTCGAAATCCTGTATTCGCAAATCAAAGAGCGGACCCCTTTCCAGGAACTGTCGTTGGCCAGAGAGGAGACGATCCAGGACAGGTTGAAGGAAATGCTGAATATCGAATCACCCACCGAAGCAGAAGCTCAAAAGGACGATCCTCGATCAATTGGGTAAAATCCAAAGCTGCATCGCGGAGGGATCCGCTGCGATTGCCCTGGTCATGGATGAACGGGCCAGCAAGTACTGGAAGGAGGATGCCGGGGCAGCAATCGAAAACATGCTCCTGGCCATTGTAGCTCTCGGCTACGCTTCGGTATGGGTCGAAGGATACGTGCTCGATCAGGAAGCATACGGAAAAGCGGTTCTTGGAATACCAAAACACCTGCGGCTTCTCGCCGTTCTACCTATTGGGAAATCCGCCGTATCTCCTCATCAGGCCCGCAAGAAGACTCTCACTGAAATCGTCTACTACGAGAACTACGGCAAGAGGGAGAAACCATGAACAACTTCGAATACATCAGCATCGGCTCCGGTCAAGGCGGAACCCCGTTGGCCGTTGCCCTGGCCCAGGCCGACAAGAAAACAGCCCTGGTCGAGAACCGCCACGTCGGGGGATACATCGGACTGGAGTTCGGCCAGATGTTCCGTCGCTTCGGATCCTCGGTCAGCATCGTATACAGGGGCGATCAGCTGCTCAGTCGGGAAAACGGGGACATCGCCGCGGAAGTTCTGAAGATCCTGCAGGAGGACGGCATCGACTACCGGGTCAGCACCATGCCGATGAGCTGGGTGGCCCGGGCTCTGGAGGTAGACGAAAAAAGGGGGCTGATAAAAGTGCTGGTGGATCCGAAGAGCCAGCAGATTTTGGGCTGCGCCATCCTCGGCATCGAGGGCGGGGAGATCATGGCCATGCTCCAGATCGCCATGATGGCAGGGCTTCTCTACACCACATTGCGGGACGGGATCTTCGCCCACCCAACCCTGGCGGAATCATTGAACAACCTGTTCACTCAAGTCGGCTGAAGGCTTCACGTTCACAAGACGGCTCTGTAGCTGAAATCGATCACCTTTCCGATTTTTTCAAAGTCACAGATATTTTTCGTTACAACGGTCGCCCCGATCTGCCTTGCCAGTACAGCGATGCATACGTCGTTGTAGATCCGTGGTTGTCTCGGATCGAGCTTGCCGGAGGCACGAAGCTTGCGACAGACCCTGCCGATCCTAAACTGCGTAGCAGGAGTGGGCGTGATCAAACGCTTCAATTTTATAAACTTGGTCGAGAACTGCTCCAGATGCCGAACTTCCCGCCTTCCCTTTGCGCCTATCCATAATTCATGGAGAACAGGATGGGCCAGATACATGATCTTGTTGAATCCGTCGATTTCTTCCTTGTGAAGTCCCCGATTGAACACATCGATGTAGACGCTTGTATCGACTACGACTTTCTCCTGCACGTTCTAGAACTCCTCAAAATCAAATGTTCCGGCATCCTTCAATGTCGCTTCCGCAATTTGAAGATCCGTATCAAATTGGCTGAGAACGAAGTTGATCGCCTCTTTTTCCGTCTGTGCATTTAAGGCTGCTTTGATACGATTGATCTGATCCTGATCGAGCTCGAT
>JAGLQP010000495.1 GCA_023136785.1 Spirochaetales bacterium | reverse complement strand
AATACATCAGGTTACCCGCGTTCAGAGCCAGGTCCGTGCCGAACCTGATGTGTTCCGCCTCGGCGCCCCGTCTCTGAATGGCACCGTCCTCAATATCGTCCACAATCAGGCTGCCGTTGTGGGCAATTTCGACCATCGGCGTCAAGGGTAGGGTGAGCTGCCACTCGCCGTACATCTCGGCACAGAGAAGCATAAACAGGGGCCGCCAGCGTTTGCCCCCCCGGCCAAGCAGATCTCGAGCCGGTTCGCTGATACTCTGCCACAATAGAGGAGATATCGCTTCGAAATCATGGCCGGATTGCTTCCTGGCCCATCCATCCTCAACGATCTTGGGAATGACCCGCTGAAGCTGATCTTCGATGGCTTCAGTCTTTTCTTTCAATCGTTCGAGCAAAGGGATAGAATCCATGCAGTGAGTGTATCCGATCCTGTACTTTTCACAAGGTAGTGATGAAACGAGCAGAGGATTATTACAGCAAGCTGGCCCGACTGAAAGATTTTCCAGCCCGTTCGGTGTTCAAGCTTGAGGAGATGCAGGATCGCTTCGCTCTGCTCAAGGCTGGACAGAAGGTCCTCGACCTTGGATCCGCTCCGGGAAGCTGGAGCCAGTTCTGTCTGCAGCGTCTCGGGCCGAAAGGCTCGTTGGTTGGAGTCGACCTGGAGCCGGCGAATTTCAAGGTCTTGCCGGGCCCGAAGTATCGCTTCCTTAAGGGTGACATCTTTTCATCTGAGATTACGAGTTCATTGCGGGAGCTTGGACCTTACGATCTGGTCTTGAGCGATGCGGCTCCCCGTACCAGCGGCAGCGGCCTGGTGGATGCTCAGGGCTCCCTGGAAATTGCCTGGCAAGCGGTCGAGATCGCTGCAAACACTCTCAAACCGGGGGGGAATCTGGTGGTGAAGGTGTTTCAGGGCGGTGAAGAGGGACAGTTGCTGCGGCAGATTAAGTCTCTGTTCCGCCGAGCCCGCGCCTTCAAGCCGAAAGCTTCCCGCAACAAGTCCCGGGAAACCTACTTTCTCGGACTATACTTCGAAGCAAAAGTTGAAAAAAAAGCTTGATCTAGGGTCTGATAGCATTTATCATAAGGATCGTATCCTTCTCAAGGAAAACAAATTTATAGTCTTAGGGGGAATAATGAGATGAAACGTCTAATCGTTTTACTCTGCCTTCTGTTTTTGATCGTCCCGGCCTTTCTCTTCTCCCAGAACATGGGCGACTGGGGTTTGGCCTACGGGGATTGGAAGATGGTAGGGGGACGGCTGGTGCAAAGCAGCACCAAAGCGGGGATGGCTCAGGCCTATATGCGGCTTCCCCAGAGTGGCATCATGCAGTACGAGTTCGATGTGAAATATATCGACGGTGGTCAAGATAACTTTGGCGCCTTCGGCTTTCACATCGCCATCGACAGTCCCGCTAAGGGGAAAAGCTGGGGTAACGGCAAATCCTTCCTGCTCTGGCTGACCTTCGATCCGAAGGCCTATGGGGGTTCGGGTGTGTATGGCCAGGCCTACTACAGCGAGGCTGACTCGGTTATGGACATGGTTCACAGAGCCACGGCATACCAGCTGCCGATGGAGCGGTTGAAGGACATCAATCTTCAAAAAATGGCTATGTACGCCCTGCCGGTGAAGGCTCGGGTCAACTACAGGACCGGTGAGGTCAAGGTGTGGGATCCGGTGATTCCCAACTTCTACTACCGGTTCAGCCTGGGCGGCCCGGTCCGGGGCGGAAACTACATCTCCGTCCGATCCAACAGCCTGGCTGTCAGCTTCGGCAACTTCAAGATCACCAGGCCGAGCAGCTTCTAAGCGCTGCGCCAACAGAACCAAGGCAATTCTCTAAGTCCAGATCCCTTTTTTGGGGATCTGGACAGTTTGGTCTGCTGCAGCTGCAAGCGGTCAGTCACGCCTGCGGCGAAAAATTTGAAGTTACAATACCGGGCATACTGTACGAAGGGATTGACTCGATACTGTACACGCAGCCCCGGGTGATGGTTCCGGCGGCTCTGAGGCCGCTCTCCACTGCCGGGCCGAT
>JAGLQP010000494.1 GCA_023136785.1 Spirochaetales bacterium | reverse complement strand
CAGCGTTTTGGGGTGGATTTCCGGCGCGTGGGACTCGGAGCACCGGATGGTTTTCGAATCCGAAGCTATCCCGACGGAAGCTGGGACGATGAGTGGGGCATTCGCAAACGAAGGGTGGCTCATCACAGCGAGCGCGCCGGGAAAACTGTATTCTACTCGGAAATGATCGATCCTCCCCTGGCCGAGGCTACAATCGATGATCTGGAAACCTATCCCTGGCTCGATCCGGATGACCCGGGTCGCTACCGAGGCTTGGCTGAAAAAACAAAGCACCTCCACCAGACGACCGACTACGCTCTTGTGGCGTCGGCGATCGGCATGGGGATATTCGAGCAGGCTCAAGCGTTGCGGGGAATCCAGAAGTTCTTCGAAGACCTTCTCATCAACCGTGAGTTCGCCTCCCGACTCATTGACAGGGTACTCAGCGTACAGATAGCCGTCTTCGACCGCTATCTTTCCATCGTGGGCCGGTACGTCGAGATGGTGGAAACCTCCGATGATTACGGGATGCAGACCGGCCCGCTCATCTCACCAAGTCTATACCGGGAAATGCTTCAGCCTGCCCATAAACGGTTGAACAGGTTTATTAAAGAGAGGACGGATGCCAAGATCTATCTGCACTCCTGTGGCTCTATCGCAGATGTGCTGAACGATCTGCTCGACGCCGGAGTCGATGTAATCAATCCGGTACAGCCCCGTGCCAAGGGCATGGACTCAGTGCAGCTGAAGATCCGGTTCGGTAACCGAGTGGTTTTCCATGGAGGTGTAGACGAACAGCAGGTACTTCCCTACGGAACGATCGAGGAGGTGCGGGAGGAGGTCAGACAGCGCATCACTGCTTTCGCGCCGGGGGGTGGCTATATCTGCGCTCCGGCTCACAACATTCAGGATGACGTGCCCCCTGAAAACGTGATTGCCATGTTCGAGTCTGCATTGCGATATGGTCGTTATCCTATCAATCGGGCGGAGAGCCGAACCGTTGACAAAAACACGATCGAGGAGCAGCCATGAGTATCCCCATTGATCAATGGCTTCAATTACTCAAAACCGTTGGGGCAGACTCCACCGGGGAAAGCCCGATCAGCCAATTCTTCCAAACCAGCTACGATCTTCCTGCCGACCGAACCCGTGTGTTCGAGCGCTACCACAGGATGACCGAAACCCACATCTCACGCTTCAAATCCGGTGAAATGAACATCGCCCGTGCCCCGGGCCGGGTCAACCTGATCGGGGAACATACGGACTACAACGGGCTGCCCGTATTCCCGCTGGCCGTCGACCGGGATATCGCCGCTGTGTTCTCGCCTCGCAAAGACCGGCAGATTGTCATTGCCAACACCGATCCGAGCTTTGCCGAGAGATCCTTCGAAATCCAAGAGTCCATCCCGGCATACTCCACCGGGGACTGGGGCAACTACTGCAAAGCCGCCGTGCAGGGACTCCTCGATTTCTACCGGCAGAAACATCGGCGGGCGGATCGCTTCTGCGGCTTTGCTGCAACCTTTGACGGAGACATTCCCTCGGCTGCCGGGATGAGCTCCTCCTCCGCTCTGGTGGTGCTCAGCGCCCTGATCTTCCTGGCCTCGAACGGCCTCGATCTGCATACCACTCCATCGGGACGGCTCGAGTTGGCGGACCTACTGGCCAGGGCGGAACACTACGTCGGTACCCAGGGCGGAGGGATGGACCAGGCCATCTCCCTGATGGGCCGTTCGGGTCATGCGGTTAAGATCGACTTTTTTCCACTGCGGATCCGATCTACTCCGCTGCCGAAAAAATACTCCGTTGTCGTGGCGAACAGTCTGGTCAAGGCGGCCAAAACCGCCGAGGCCTTGGATAAATACAACCGCCGTCCCATCGAGTGCCGATTGGCAGCGGCACTACTAAAGAAGACCTTCTCCGATACCTACGGGCGGGATGTTCCCATCTTTCTGCTCGGAGACCTCAAAGAGGAAAAGTTGGCTGTTCCGGATTCAGAAATTTGGAAAATTGCAGGTACCACATTCCACGAGGATCCATACACCCTTGGGGAGATCGC
>JAGLQP010000493.1 GCA_023136785.1 Spirochaetales bacterium | reverse complement strand
GTGCAAGAAGAAAATTCCAGTTCTCCAAGCGATAATCTGAAGCTCGTACAGGCAAAACGAACAGGAACCGCCGGGGAGCGCATCAAGCTCCAGCTCTCTGACGGTTCCTGTTTTTTTGTCTCCGAACAGGATTTGCGGGACGAGGATATTTCACCATTGGAGCTCATCCCGGATTTTAAGCTCACCACGGCTGTAATTCAGAGACTCAAAGACGGCTGGCTTCGACGTCAGGTTCAAGAAAAAGCGCTCAGCCTCTTGGCCCGGGTGCCCCACTCTACCTTTTCCCTGCGGATGAAACTGCTCAAGCGTGGCTACGATTCCCTGAAGATCGAAGAGACCCTCTCCTGGTTGACAGAAAAAGGGTACCTCGATGACAGCCGCTTCGCTGAAAGCTGGCTGAGAAGCCGCATCGATCGCCGAGCCGAGGGACGGGCAGTCCTCGTGGCCGGACTTCTCCGAAAAGGAGTGAAGCGTGAGGTTGTCGAGCAGGTAGTGAACGGCCATGTAACCGCTCGGGTGGAATACGCGAATGCGGTGAAGGCTTTGGACAAGTTGCGGCGGCGAGAAGAGACAGATCAGGATAAACTCATGAAGATGTTGAGAGCTCGGGGCTTTTCCTATCCTTTGATTCGACAAGTATTACGGGATAATCCGGAGGGGTCGGTTTAAATTCGAGAAATCTATTCCCCCAGCGCCCGTACCGCGGGAATCTGCATCCCAAATCTCGTTTCTACAACGTGTCTCGCCAAGTCGAAAACCCGGCGAATCTGTACCCTATCAATGATGATGGAATCGGCGGTGGCCACGATCCCGTCGAAAGATTTCAGAGGATAATCCGCCGATGGGAAGACGGATACAGAGTAGGGCACTGAGAGGGTACGGGAGAGTCTGCTGCGGAGCTCCTCCGCCATGTCTCCGGAGAATGAAATCGGAGCATCGAGAAACAGCTCGACCCGGGAAGGCTTCAATGCAGTGATCTGGGAAAGAATTTCGCCGATTCCTCTTTCGGTGATCTTCCCGGGCTTATAACTGCCGTGAACGCCGGAGGAGTCTCGCACCAGACCGTCATCGGAAATGAAAACAGGAAATCCTTTCAGGTAGCTCTCTACGGTTATTAGAACGTTATACCAGTCCACACCGAGCATGTGCCCCTCGACATCCCCGGCTGCCATAAGCTTGGATCTGCGGTTTTCACAGTCGGGATAGGCAAAGATCGCGCGGAACAGACAATTGCGCAAAACGGAGTTAAGGCGGTGATGATCGCTGACCAGCTTGAGGGCGGCTTTGTCAGGATACCCGCGGTTTTTCAGGTATCTGTAGTCCTCTATGGCGTCTTGAAAACTCATCTGCCGTTGACCTAGCGGTAAAAAGTGATATATGGTAGCAACAACAAGGCAAATAGGGAAGTTGGAATGGAACAGAATGAGCAGATCTATGTTCTGATCGTCGAGGATGAGGATTCGATCCGATTGACCCTGCGGGATTATCTGAAGAACAAAGGGTACGAAGTAGTCGTGGCCTCTGATGGGGTGGGAGCGATCAAGCAGCTTCTCGACAATCGGGTGGGACTCATCGTGTCCGATTATCGCATGGATATCCTCGGTGGGGATTACTGGATCCGCTTCCTCAAGGAGTACTGCACCGACAAAAAAGTCATCATCACCAGCGGTTTCCTCAAGCCGGAGTTTCCCATTCCCTTTCCAGTTCTGTATAAGCCCTTTGACTACTCGGAGTTGGAAAAGATGGTTGCCGCCGCTCTCGCTGAGCTGGAGTAGGGCGAAGGCGCCGCGGGCAGCCGGGGGCAGCCGAGGGCGCCCAGCCGGGGGCGGCGCGGGCAGCCGGGGATGCCCAGCCGGGGGTGCCCAGCTGCGAAGCATCCACGCCGGGGTGAGCCATCGATGCCGCCCAGACTAGGGTGGGCTATGCCGGAAAAAAAGAACCCACGCGAAAAAATAACACACAAAACACTACACGCCCGCGTCGATGGCGCTGTCCAGGGAGTTGGTTTTCGATATTCAACGCTGCATCAGGCCCGCCGT
>JAGLQP010000492.1 GCA_023136785.1 Spirochaetales bacterium | reverse complement strand
ATTTGTTTATACATTATCAATTTAGGATTATATAGCGCATTCTACGGTGCGGATGATGTTTCAAAAACTCAAAGGTTATCAAAAGGAATACCTGTGCATTCTTCATCCCGACGGGACGCTGAACGAACTCGCTTCCAAGGTTCCTCTTCTAACGGATGAGAAAATCCTGGATGCCTACCACCTCACGGTCTTGGCTCGCCAGGCCGACGAATGGGCGGTGAGCTCGGCGCCTTTGCAGTCCGTTTCCTCAACAGTTTCATAGATTTAGTGACACAACCGATTCGGATCCTCGATTCTCCACTAGGAAACGAGAAATTTCTTCAAACTCATCTCAATCGGCCCGAGCTCCGCGGTCTCGAGTAAAGCATCGACCTGCGATCGATCCAGAGGTCGGGTGGCCCCTTCCTGAGCAGCAACCCCGGCTCCCAGGGCGTTGCCGTAACGGCAGGCCAGGGGTAAGCTCCGATCGTTCAACAGAGCGTCGACAAATCCGGCGGTGAAGGCATCCCCCGAACCCACCGAGTCCCGCAGCCTGACAGAGAAGGCGGGGTGATAGGCTTTCTCGCCCTCTCGAGACACGGCGAAGGCTCCCCTCTCGCCCAGCGTCACCACGATGAACTTCAGATTCGAGCGCCCCAGCAGGGTCTCGGCGAATCTGATAAGATCGACGCCGCCTCCACTGCGCTCCATGCCGTAGATCTCAGCCAGAAGATCCGCCTCCCCATCGTTCAGCTTGAGAATATCCGCGCGAGTGATCGACTCCAGTATACTCTCCCGGGTGTAACAGTCCCGGCGGAGGTTTATGTCCAAAAGCACAAATCTGCCGGAAAAGCCGCCGAGAAGCTCGTAGAGGGTGGTTCGGGAAACTTCCTGCCGCTGGATCAGAGTCCCGAAACACAGGCAATCGGCCTGGGCCACGACTTCACGCAAGCCGTCGCTCAGGTCTATGAAGTCGTAGGCCACATTGGGAATGATCCGGTAATCGGGATTCTTCCGCTCGTCGAAGGAGACTTCTACGGTTCCGGTCGGATAGTCTTCATCCCGTTGGAGGTACCCTGTTTCCAGCCCCAGTCCTTCGACAATCTCGAGGGCTCTGTCGCCCAGTTCGTCGTTTCCAAGACGGCTGACCATCAACCCTCGGTGTCCCAGGGAGCTGACCCGGTATACGAAGTTGAAGGGTGCACCTCCCAGCACGGCACCGGAGGGCATTAGATCCCAAAGGATCTCCCCATAGGCCACGATTCGTTTCTGCATTCGAAGCCTCCTACATAGTATCTATCGGTAGCACGGACAGGATGTTTTCACGTTCCATCAGGAAAGCATCCTCCCGGCGCTCTAAAAAAGGGTGAATGTCTTTCGCCACCGCTTCAAAGTCCGTGATCCTGGCTCTTTCAGCGACCCAGCTGGACCAATCCGCGGCGTCCCGGGCAGCCTCACCCTCTGTTTGCAGGAAAGCATTTTGCAGGAGCTCAAGGTTCGGCTCTACGGGAGGTCGGCGACCTCGGTACCAGAGCAAATCGAACCAATCCCAGCCCGTTGTGTATTTTCTTGTAACGAGGGCGTGTATTTTTACAGCCATCAGGGAGGGAAGATCATGGTGCTGCACGACAAATGCCAAGTGTCGGGTGACCAGTCGTTTGTGGCAGATCGCCCCCGCCGGTGGACGGGTGTCTATCTCCACCTTAATCGCGAGCTTCTGCCCCGGCATCGCCGCCAGACCGGCATCCCGCAAGAGAGCAGCCGTTCGAATCCAGACCGTATGAACCGTACCCTGTTCACGCAGAGACAGCGAACTCTGGAATCCCGCATACTCGAGATCTCGGCGCAGCTTTGCCGACCAGGGACGCAATGCATAACCTTCGGTGTGCTCCAACGAAAAATCAATATCCTCGGAAAACCTTGGAAGACCAAAAAGAAAGCGGAGAGCCGTTCCTCCGGCAAAGGAGAGATTGGTAAAGGCTTCGCTTTCTTGTAAAGAACGAAGGGTAAACACCTGTAAGTATTCCCGCAGGAGATTTAACTTCAGTACTGGATCATCGA
>JAGLQP010000491.1 GCA_023136785.1 Spirochaetales bacterium | reverse complement strand
CTCCCCGGCTCACCGGCCGTTTCCATGCGGGAGGCGATGTTCACGGAATCCCCCCAGATATCGAAAGTGTATTTCTTGTAGCCAATCACACCGGATATGCACGGACCCGTGTGGATGCCGATGCGGAAAGACCAGTTGTTCAGATCGAGTCCTTCCCCGTCCACCTCTTTGCTGTCCTGCTTCATCTCATCCAACACGTTAAGCAGATTGAGCGCTGCCAAACAGCAATCAACGGCGTGAGATTTTTTCTTATTGGGGATTCCCGATACGCACATATAGGAATCACCGATGGTTTTGATCTTTTCGATTCCAAACTCGTCCATGATACGGTCGTGAAGCGCTACGTAGGAATTGAGCTTCCGGATCAGGGTTACCGGATCGAGGTGAAAGGCGAGTCTTGAAAATCTCACTACATCGGTGAACAGAATCGTGCTGTGACGATATACCTTAGGTTGTACGCTTTTTTTCTGTACAAGCTCCTCGACGATATAGGCCGGAAGTATATTTAGAAGGGTTTCCTTATAGCGCTCCTCATGTTGTGTTTTCGGGCTCGAAGTGGCCATTTATATATCAGCGAACTCCTCAAAGGTAGTACGGGTCTCGATCTCGGGCTCGTCCACGTTCAGCAGGATGGGTAAGGTCTCCTGCTGCCAGTCATCACCTTTCAATCTCTTGACCGTAATCGAACCTGGAACTGCATCTATAATCATTTCTGTGATATCCATGATGATATAAAATCCATTGGAATTGCAGAAATCAAGCTCCTTGAAATCGAACTCGATTCGGCCAATCTTCTCCTGCTGCAGCAGCAGCTGTCCGAGCTCTAGCAGGTATTGTTCCAGATATCTATATGGGTTGTCGATCCTGATCGAACCTCCAAAGGAGATAATCAACAGGTCCGCATCAACCTTGGCAACGGAGCTGAATACACTGATTCCTCCGTCCATGATCTCGCCGAATGCCAGGACTTTCAACTCAAACCTCCTAAACCAATGTGAGAATCGATTACAAGATACGGGGCACGGTAACGGGCGGACAGCGTGAACTTGTTTTCAGCGGCCAGGCGAATCAGCCCCAACCCCCCCCTCAATCTGTCTTTTCTTCGCTCGTGTATTGTCTCGGCCAACAATTTTCTTAGATCACCCGTGGAGTTAATCATATTAACATGATCTCTCACTTTTCTGTACTGAGCTCTCTTCGCCGCATTCGTGACTCGAATTCGAAGAAAATCCTTGTTGATCATAATCTCCAAAATTATTTTACTATCACCGTCAGCACTGCTGACAACGGCATTGTTAACGAGCTCGGTAATGACGATATTCGCCTTCTTGCTGATGTTCTTCGGGTAGAAAGCGCCGATAAACTCATCAGAAAAATTACCAAGAAGTCCACTCAAATCGCCGATGATGTTCTTCATCGGTGATAATTCGTAGCGCATATTGATATTGGTTGTCGCCAGTTCTTCCGGCGTTATCACGATTATACCTTTTTACGCAGAATCAGCAACGTTATATCATCACTGTCCTTGCTTCTGAATCCCGTATAATCCTCCATGCAGCGATCCAGTATTTCCTGGACCGGTTTTTTTGCGTTCTTGATGATCAGACTGTTGAGCCGCTGCACCGAATAGTCTTCTCCCTTGTCGTTCTGCACTTCTGTGATACCGTCGGTGTACAATGCCAGAACATCGCCTTTCTTGAAGGGAAGCTCGTATTCGTGAAAGGCCCGGCGGCGTAATCCAAGAAACGCATCCCGTTTCTTAAAAACCGTGCTGTCTTTGCCGCTGACCAACAAGCCAAATCCACCGCCGCTTACGTAGCGCAGCGCGGTGGAATTGATCACAACGAAATTGGCCGTTGCATATTTTTTTACGGTTTTCAGAAAATCGTATGCCGTGTTGTTTATCCACTCTACGATATCTTTCGGAGAATCATGTTTTTCCAAAATCGTCATGAACTGCGCCTTCAGGTAGGCCATGACCAGGGCTGCGGACACGCCGTGACCGGATATATCGAAAACTCCTATTGCATAGCTTCCCGAA
>JAGLQP010000490.1 GCA_023136785.1 Spirochaetales bacterium | reverse complement strand
TAGATTGTTTTAGTTATGTCAAGTGGAATTTTTCACATTTTTTCCACAAGTACTTTCCTCCTCTTTCTTGATGATGCTTTTCTCTCCCTCTTGATTTTTCCTTCACGTTCTTTATCATATTCAGTTGGAGATGAAAGCGATATGTTGCTTTCGTGACTGTTGTCACTGCGGAAATCGGATCCGCTTGCCATATCGCTTTCGCTCCACTTCTGTTCTTCTAAGGTCTCTTCAATCAAGGATCTCAGTATCCTGAAAATCACTCGGACCAGAGCTCGAGCGACGCGTTTGTACGCTTCGTTTGATTTCATCCCTCTTTTCTTCACCAGGTTTCTGAAATACCCGCTCAGATGAGAATCCGGATTATATCGCACGAAGTTCTTGGCAGCGGTCATGAAGATATCTTTGAGCCGGTGATTGAACTGGGGATTCGGGATCATCCTGGTCCTATCCCCGCTGGAATACTCACTTCTGCCCAGCCCTGAATAGGAGGCAAGACGATCGTCGTTGGCAAATCGTCTGATATCGATGATCTCTGCTACGAGAGTTGAAGAGGTGATCACGGAAATCCCTTTTTTCTGCTCTAAGGCCTTGACGGCAGGATTCTCCGCCGTGATTTCTCCCATCATCTTTTTCATCTCCTTCAACTGCCGTTTTATTTGCAGGATCGTTTGTGCAGAGTTTTTGATCAACAGAGATACTGCAGGAAGTATGGGGCTAAATGTCGCTGAAAGATTCTTCAACTCTCCGATGAGTTTCTCCCGGCCTCGATAGTTTCCACCTCCCATGGTTGCCCGAAAAGCCTCCATAGAGAGACTTCGCCACTCATACAGATCTGGTTTTTGCTCTAAGAGCAAGAGAATCCCCTGTTGTTGCAGCACATTTTCGCTGATTTCTACCTCTGGATTGAAACCTCCCAAAGCCAAATACAGATCAGGCGAGGCAACCCGAAGCACCTTCCACATTCTGTTGACCTCTGCGGTCAGCTCCTTGCTCTTCCGCTCATACCCACGGGTGAGAAGCCGCATAGACTCATCGGGAAACCATACCCGACGGAACTTCTCCAGCTTCCCCTGGCTTTGCAGCGCCAGAGCATAACGGGCCACCGATTCGGCATCCTTTTCGTTGTTTTTGTTATGACCCAACACCACCTTGCGAAACTTGCTGACATCGCTAGGCCGTAAAGAATAGAATACCACTTGCTCTTTTCGAAAGGCCTGCTCAACAGGCCTGCTGAAGCCGTTACTGCCCTCAATAGCTACGATGACCTCACCTTCGCCTTTAACCCAGCGCAGCAGGCTCTCCAGATCCTTGCAGGTCGTTACATAGCCCTTCCGCGCCGTCTGCTCTTCGCCGGTTTCCACAAGGCAACAGATATAGCCTTTTGAGTCCGGATCAATTCCAATCGCTTTTCTCATACCTTTTTCTCTAACCTCCTCGTGTAGAAAAATGTGGACCATCCCATTCCGGCATCCTTGTAATGAGCTACTACTCCACCAAAAGAGTAGGCATGTGTTTTACGTGTCCAGAATGGTCCTCGTGGAGTTGGCAATCTATCACTGAGCTCTCCATATAGAGGCAGGAAAACTTTGAGCAACAACGTCCACAAGGAGTCTCATACTTCTTTCAAAGATCGAGGTCAATCCCGTTTTATCCACATATGCACAATGTATTAGTCTCCCCCCTCCCCCAAACCCCCACCCCCCTCATTACTACTACTGGTTTTTTTTACTCCTCGCATTTATCTTACAAGGAAAACCTATAATCTGAGCTGAGCAGGCGAGGCCCCGAATGTCATAACCGTCGAGGCGATCGAGGCAAATCTTCCGCTCATTCTCGGCCGCGTAGAGCAAATCCTGTGACAACCGCACGTTACGACTACTTGGCCGAGGATTCAAGGTGAATTAGACGGCTCTTGGGAATCGCGAGGAACGCCGCGGGGACAAAATGAACCCCCGGAGCGAACAGGGAGTGGACAGATTGTTAGTTCAACGAAGTGGGGTCGAATCCAGGAGGTGAACGGCCGATCTTCACCAGGTGGCGCA
>JAGLQP010000049.1 GCA_023136785.1 Spirochaetales bacterium | reverse complement strand
TTCTGGCCCAGGTTTGCATGTATTCCCAGTCTAGCCTCTCCGCTTGAACGATCGCGACTCCCAAGGCATCTGTGAATTGTCGTTCTGATTGACCCTTTTTCGCCCACTCCAGTTTGCTCAATATGGCGTCTTCAGGCGCGACCAGGTGTATCGACAGCCCAAGTACATCTACTGTCCTTCTGCGCTTGAATTCTTCTATACTGTAGGGGCGGTCTTTGCGGATGATGATATCGATATCTTGAGTTGAACGCGGCCGGCCGTAGAAGGTGCTGCTGATTGATCCGCTCACCATGTACGAAATCCCTGCTTGTTCAAGAGAGGATACGATGTCTTTCAGGAATTCCTTCTGGCTTTTCAATATTTGCGTTTCTTCTGTCGAGCCTTTGGTTGTAGCGGAAGCTTCCAGCCGAGCACTTTCTCAAAGAATCGCATTTCCAGTTCCTCGTGGGACAGGGTTGGGTTGGCGGTTTTGTATGCGGCAAAAGCGATGTTTCTCATATTGTCGCTCAGTTCAATTCCAATCGCGCAGCGTCCTTGAGGACCCATCTTTCTGTAGATTCCAAACAGGGCCTTTTCTACCCGAAATGAAGTGTCTGCGGAGGGCATAACGTCATCATAATATCGTCCCAACAAAGGTGTGTAAACTGTGCGTATTTCAGAATGAAGCTGAGTCTGTTCGCCTCAAGCTTCGGAATCTCGGCTCCAGGTTCCCATCGGAAAGAAGACCAAACCGGACAGTGGTTTGGGGTAGAAGTGGGTGGATTTCCGAGGCATGCGTTCGTTGTTCTCGGCGATGGTAATGATGTCCTGAAGTCGTGTTGCGTTGAGGATCAAGGACACCTGCATCGTGCCGCCCCGCACCGAATCCAGAGCCGCCTCAAGATTCTTGGTATAGGCTACGTTGGTCTGAGCGGAGAGCTGCTCTTCGGTAAGCCCGACGATTCTCCGCAGGATCAGGGTGTTGAGGATGTTCACATCGAGGAGCTTCCACTCCGAGGAGTTGGCAAGGTCCAACATCTCCTCGTAGGCCTCGGAGTCCTTCAGGGTGATGAGAAAATAACGGTTTAATTTGGTGATCAGAGCTCCAAACTTGTGCACTCCGGGTTCGGCGTCCCGCAGGTCTCGCAGCCACCGCTTTCGCACCTCTCCGTCGTTACTGCCGTTGAAGGAGTAGCTCTTGAGGTGGAAGTGTTCCAGGATGGAGAGGTGCAGATCGCTCAAGTTCGCGAACTGTAAGTTGTATAAAGTCCTATGGGTCGGGAGGACGGTCAGGCCTTCGTGCTCGGAGTTGACCAGAAACATCATGATGAACTCCCAGGGGGCGTCCGGCCCGGCATCGGGGAACTTCTGCCTCATCTCATCCCGGATGTTGAGCATGGCCTGGTAACGGTGATGCCCGTCCGCGATATAGATCTTGAGGTGTTCCATGGTCCGTGAGATGATCCGGCATTGGGCAGGGTCGAGCAGGCGCCACATCCTGTGGTGAACCAGGGTCGACTCCTCGTAGAAATCGATGATCGGCCGTTGCTTTTCGGTCTTGTCGAGGATGTTGTCGGTCACGTAAGCCTTGTCCCGGTATATGCTCCAAATGTATTCAAACTGGGCTGATGTGGTCTGCATCAGGTGGACCCGGTCCTCAAGGGGTTTGGTCATGATCTTTTCGTGAGGCAAGATCTTTCGCTCGTCGTAATCCTGAAGTCTCACCAGACCGATGAACCCCTTCACCTTCTTGGATCCGATCTCCGGAATGTCGAAGGCCTGTTCGTAAACCCAGAAGGAGGGTCGTTTGGTTTCTCGAATCACCCCCTCCATCTTCCACTGTTCGAGGGTGCTCTTTGCCCGCGTGTAGGGATTGTCTGTCTCGCTGTCTCCCGGTTGCTCCTTGTTCAGGATCAGGCGGATCACGTTGTGGGGATGTTGCTCGTAGTAGCCATCCTGCTGCTCCCCTGAGATCACGTCGTAGGGCTGGGCCAGGCACAGCCCGATATTTTCGATCTTGTCCGGGTCGTAGTGCAGGGCGCGGAAAGGACGAACTTCGTTGGTCATCGTATGACTACGGTCTCCCACCCCATCATTTGACCGAAGGCTTCGACGGTTTCGACGCTCAATCCGTAGCTGATGGCGAGGTGATGGGTGCCTCCGAGCCGACTGTACTCGCCCAGGAACTCCTCGATGGGCAGGGTCGGTTTGAACCAACCGTGGATGCTCCTTCCAAAGTTGTCCTTGCCGGGTACGTTCAGCATTTTCGCCGGAGCGACGATCAGCCGGTAGGCACCCTCTATTAGGGGTTCCAGGGGCAGCAGATCCACCAGGACGAACTCTCCGGGTTTGAAGCGCCCGGCCACATACACCGGATTGGCCGCCTCGCTCCACCGGTACTCCATCTCCAGGAGGCGGGGTTTGCCGGCGGCGAGTTTCCAGTTCATCTCTCCCATGTGGCTCAAGAATATAGAACCGTTCTTCCAATCCGGACAGAACATCTCGCTGAAGCTGGTCTCAGGATTGCCCGCGGCCAGAGCGGCAACCAGGGAAGCGGTGAGCAGATCCCCCTCGCCGCCGAATCCGACTCCTTGGGCCATGAGCTTGGAGGCCTGCAGGAACGGCGCCGTCTCAAGACCCGTTGTTTTGCCGATGTGAAGGAAATTGAAGGAAAACGCCCCGATGCCTTCCTTTTCTATCCACTTCTGAAGCGCTAGTCCATTACGCGCCGAGCGCCGGTAGGCCTCCTCGTTGATTTTGTCTGTTTGGAAACGTTTTTCGTCCTTTTCCCGCTCATCTTGAATTTCTTGTTCCGTCACCTCTGAAAGAAGGGCTTTGAATTGTCTGGGGTTCAGTAGCCGGGTCTCCACACCGATCGTGATTTTCAAGTCCGCCGGGGACACGTAGAAGTCCCCCATGCCTTCGAAGGGCTCGCCGATCAGCCCCGCCCGCAGGGTCCGCATATGCTGAGCCATACGGGCTGACAGCAAGCGCCGGACTATGCGATCCAGCACATCGGATTTTTGCCAATGTCCGACCTCTATGTGAAAAGCCTTTCCCCGGCGTACGAGGAGGTTGCACATGTCCTGGACGCCATGGATGCCGTGATTGTACATGATTTCAGCCGGGTCCTGATCAGGACCGAAGGAGTACGTAGGGGTCGTGTCGCATACGATTATGGGAAGGTGAGTGCGCGCCAGAGCATCGGCGGATTCGAGGGAAGGGGAGTAGGCCAGGTGCAGTGTCACGATAGCCAGGGCCCCGGACTCTTCGAAAGACCGTACCGCCGCCTCGAATTCGGAATGCGTGCGGCAGATCGGCGAGGTCAGAACCTCTACTTTTCGTTTTTCCAGCTCTGAGGCGATCTGTTTGTAGAAGGCTTCGATCCGGGGGCGCTTGTCCTGTTCCCGGTCATCGTAGAGCTTCAAGTAGAGGGGAAGTAGTCCTACCTTTGGTTTTTCGTTGCTCATGTACCGATCTCCTGTTCTCGTTTTTATTCTCACAGGTCAGATGCGAATCGGTTCCACCGACTTCTTTCTCTGTGAGGCCAGTGCTGCAGTCTGCAGGGCGTGGGACAGCCGGGTTTCCTCCGGAGTAAAACAGCTGAAAGACACCTCTCTGCCGTCGAGCTCGTGCAAAAAGGACGCCCACATCTGGAGAATACCATCAGAAAATCCGAACTCAAAAATCCCCCCGGTGATAGAAGGAAACATCGGTTTGTGCCCTACGACCACTCGGGCCCAGGCCTGTTCCGTGCCTTTGGTCTCCAGGTATGTGAAGGCGTTGGGGTCGTCGGTTGTGAACTTGGCCGAGGCATCCAAACCGTAGACCTCCAAAAACCAACGATTGGTAGATCCCGGATCGAGCCGCTTGGTTTCGAGGGTCATGGGGAAGGTGTAGCCTTCGGCGTGATCCACCTGACAGATCAGGGAAGCGTTGTCCCAGGTCAGACAGGGGGCAGTACCCCCCTTGCCGTCGGGCCTTTCCGGCACGATGTCGGATAGCACCGCATAGACACTCTTAGGGATCCAGCCCATTCGAAAGGGGATGTGCTGGGTGTGGATACCCAGATCCCCGAGGCAGCCGTACTCGCCGTTGTACTCGATCATGCGCTTCCAGTTGAGCGGCTTGCTCAAATCCATATCGCTGGAATGATTGAAGCCGCCGTGCACTTCAATGATCCGCCCGAAGCGGCCCTCCCGGATCCAGGAGATCAGCCGTTGGCAGGCCGGGAAAAAGGGGAACTCGGAGGAGCAGCGCACCACCAGCTCCGGATGTTCGGCCAAACTTTTCAGAATCGCCGTGTTGGCCTTCTGATCGATCCCGAAGGGTTTCTCCCCCATCAGGTGCTTTCCAGCCTTTAGGATATCCACGCACAGCTGCTGGTGCAGGTGATGGGGTACGGCGCAGTACACCGCTTCGATCTCCTTCGAGGATAGGAGTTCCTGATAATCAGAGGTGGCGATCTTCACTGAAGCGAAATTGTCGGTGAACCAGTCCCTAGCTGCTTTGTTGGTGTCACAGACCCCGACGATCTCTGGTGCAGGTCCGTTTGTCAGCAGATGGCACCAGCGGGCGGCGGCGCTGCCAAACTCCCGGCCCATCAAGCCCAGACCTATCACTCCAAACTTCACTTTTCTCATCGTAACAGTCTCCTCGATGTAAGTTTCTATTTTGATGCCAGCCGAAAGAACAGACACACCGGGTACGCCGGCGAAGCCCGATAACCTGAACCTCTATCTACATCCGGTGTTTCCCTCAAAGTCGAGAAAACGCTTGATCCATCTCCCTGATCAGGAAGTCTACCATTTTCGGTGTCGAGGTCAAGGGCAGTTTGGTCAGAGCCGAGGGCGGACAATTGGGCTTGTAGGTATGGGCGCTTATGTCGATGCAGGCCCCGTTCATGTGCTTGATGAACGCCACGGCCTTGTCTTCGCTCCTAAAAAAGATCGACGAGAGGTGACGCTGCCCCTCGATCCGGTCGATCCACTGGGAGTGCCGTTTGGCCAAACCTTTGAGCTCCCCTTCATAATACTTACCCATCTCCTCCGTATACGCTGCGTTGGCTTGAATGAACTCCATGGTGATCAGGTAGGCCAGGGAGGCCAGTTCCTCCTGGCCGTTGGTTACCAGGGCTCCGAACTGAGTGAGGGTGTCCATCGCGGCCGTGGTCAGGATCTTGGAGGCCGGGTATTGGCCGCCGGGAAATCCCTTTCCCACGGATACGAAATCAGGCTCGAGTCCGTACTCACGGAACTGGAAGAGCTCTGGACTCCAGATGCAGCTCTGGATTTCATCCACGCAGGTGGGCACGTCATGGTCTAGGCACAATTGGTGCGCTTTTTGCAGGAATGACTCTTCCAGCCGGATCGCTCCGTAGTTCATCAGGATCAGCTCATGAAAGAACCCGGCTACCTTGTATTTCCCCCTATCGTATCGGCTGAGCAGTTCTTCGAAGTGGGCTCCGTCGTTGATCCGGATCGGCTGCACCACGAACAACTCGCACTGCTGGAGTTTTTCGTACATTCCCGGCCAAAGGCCTCGCATGACCTGGGTGAGGATGGTGGTACCGTGATAGTTGGCCTCTTTACCTCCGTCGTTATCGGCGATGACCAGAAACACAGGCGTCCGGCCCGCATAGGGAGGTTCGGGAAAGGTCTTATCCAGCTTGAAGAATCGGGCCAGCATCATCTTCAGGGCGGCTTCCACCGCCAGGCTGCCCGTTTCCAGATTAATGATCCGGTTCAGAACGTGGGATTCTTTAGAGGACAGTACAGATTCCAAGCCCTTGCGATCCTCTCGGGCAATCCCGTTCGCCACCCGGACCAGTTCTTCCTCCAGCAGGCGGGTGACGTGACCGCGGGTATTGTTGTGGGTGATGTTGGCAATGCCCAATCGTTTGGCGTTTTCGATGAGTCGGTACCCGGGAAAACCATGGCCCAGGGAAGCGTGGTAATGCTCGCTTTTCGATATCAGATAGGCCCGCCCGTCTTCGCCGATACGGATGAATCCGTAGCCGCTCAAAGGAGCCATGGCGAACTTGCTGGACTTGATGAAGGCATCCGTGGTTGCCCCGCGGGCCGAAGTTTTGAACCCGGGGCAGACCTGCTTGCCGACAGAATCAACCAGCTCATCTACCCTCTTCTCGAACTCCTTCGGGTAGAAGTCCACCTTCTCCTCGGCAATGGATTCGAACTGTTTCACGTCGACCGATGAAGCGAAGGCTCTTGCTTCGCAAACCGCCTTCGTATACTCTCTGCCCAACAGGTCACGTAGAGACAGACGCGGACTCCGGATTGACGCTTTCATACTGGTTCTCCTGGATACATCATAATTTATGCCGGTGTACCGGATACACCGGTATACGTGTTGACTGTTTGAGACAAGTATAGTTAATTAATTTCCTAAGTCAAGCACATTTTGACTATTTTGATCAGATCGTGGTGTTGCTGAGGTGCATAGTGAGGGAAAAACGATTCCGCAGGAAGTCAGCCGGGGCGGGGAAGTACACCTACATCTTTTTCGACTGGGATGGGTGTTTGGCCGACACGCTGGGAATCTGGATGGAACTGTACAAACGGTCCCTGTCGAAGCGTGCTATTCAAGCGGAAGAGCAGGCCATTGTACGGGAGCTATTCAACGACTGGTCAGGGCCGGCCCGCTTCGGTGTACAGGATGTCGAGGCTTTTGGAAGAGAGATCATCGGAGGACTTGAGGATCGGATCGCCGAAGTGACGCTCAATGTAAATGCCCGCCGGATCCTGGAACGCCTGCAGGAAGCGAACAAAACGACCGCCATTCTTACCGGCTCCAAGCGCAGCTTTGTACAGCCGGTTTTGGCCAGAGAGGGTATAGATCCGCTTGTAGATCTTATTGTTTCTCTGGATGATGTGATGCATCACAAACCCCATCCCGAGGCAGTGGAGAAAGCCCTGGAAAATTTCGATCCTGTGCTCGCACGAGGCGAACGGAGCAAGCGCCTTGAGCAGGCGATTATGGTGGGAGACAGCAGTAAGGATATCGAGATGGGTAAAAACGCAGGCATCGCCACGGTCCTCTATTTCCCCGACAAGAACCGACGGTTCTACGATCCGGAGTGGCTGGAGAGCTGTCGCCCGGATTTCGTCATTCGGGATTTTTGGGAGCTTGTGGATATGCTCGGCTAAAGGTTGGGATATCCCGGGATTGCAGGAACAGGGTGTGTACAGGGTTTTATCTGTAGCGACCCGCAGCAACCAGCGCGGGGGTCGAATGCTCTCGGTTGTGGATCTTCTCGATGCGGGGACCCTGACTGTATACCAGACTGCCTGGCTTCTGTCCCGGGTGCTTCAGGGATCCTCCTGGCTGGTAGGTGCTAAGCCGGGAGGGGCGGGTAAGACCACGGTGATGTCCGCTCTTCTGGCTATGGCGCCGAGAGGTGCGCAGGTCTGGCTTGCCAATCGCGGCAGCGGTTGGCAGAAGTGCAAGCCGGGGGACTACATCGTGTCTTACGAGCTGAGTCCCGGGTTCTACGATGCCTATATCTGGGGGCAGGATGTGGCCCGGATGACCGAATTGGGAACCGCGGGTTGCCGCATCGTCAGCAACCTCCACGCCGACACCCTGGAGGAGGCGAGAGCGCAGATCGTCAACGAGTGTGGCGCGAGGGAAGAGGGATTTCAAGCCTTCCAGATCTTTGTCCCCCTGGTGTTGAAGGGCTCTCGATTCACCTTCACCCCTGTTGTGGAGCAGATCCTGTATGTCCACGAGGGAGAATGGCGGCGGCTGGATCGGGAAGAACTGGATCATTCGACCGCAGCGTCCCCGGGATTCTCGCCGCAGGAAATCAAGATTGTCGAGTTTTTAGCCAGCTGTACCAACCGCAACATTCGTTTGCTCGAGGATGTGCGGGAGCAGTGGCTCGAGTGGTGTGACCGTTTCTTTTCTTGACAGAGAGGGAACAAATGACGGATATCCCCATTTGGGATATCGAAGTGGGCGTCCTTTCAGGACGGGGAGGTCTGTGAGCGGAGATGAAGTTGCGGGGCGGGCGAACGCCGTTGAAGGAGTGCCAGAGCACATCCAGGTCTATCGGTTTGTAGAGGAACTCGAAGATGTCCGTTCCCTCGTCCGTCAGGATAGAAACCCTCAGCAGCTCATTTTCAAGGGTCAACGTCTTTAGATCTCTATACAGGTATTCCCGAATCCTGCAGCCGTAGTTCCGCTCATGGATCGAATGTTAGAAGAATCTTGCTTTCACATCGATCAATAGTAGCAGCAAAGGGTCACTGCTGAAAGGTTTTTGATTGATCTATTCATTTTTTTCTTGACATAATCATATGGGTGAACTAGTGTAAATCAATCAAGCAGATCAGTTCTTAAAGAGCGAAAGAGAGCGAAAATGAAACCGGAGCTTTCCCCACATTTCCAGAAGCGGAAACCCTCGGTGATCCGAACGGCCCAGATCGAGTTTCTCAAGCGAAAAGACGCCGTTGAGGCGATCAACGTTGCCATCGGCAATGTATCTCTACCCATGCATCCGGCCATGGTACGGCGTCTGGCAGATCTGCAGGCCGAGGGCAGTCCCTTTCAGACCGGAGCGGTGCGCTACACCCCGACCGCCGGCATGGAGGAGACCCGGGAGGCCTTTCGCCACATCATCGCCTCCAGCGGGTTCGCCGCGGAGGGACTGCATGTGCAGATCACCGACGGTGGCTCTCAGGCCATGGAGCTGGTGATCCTCGGTGTGTGCGGGGATGTCGGAACTGTAGACAAACCGCTTTTAATCATCGATCCGACCTACACGAATTACACAGCCATGGCCGCCAGGCTCGGACGATCCGCCGTTTCCCTGCAGCGTAGCCTGCAGGCGGACGGGCGTTTTACCCTGCCAGACCTTTCCATGATCGAGGGGATCGTCCAGGAACACAGACCGGGAGCTCTATTGGTTATTCCCTACGACAACCCTACCGGCCAGCTGTACAGCAGAGATCAGATGCTGGAACTGGCCGAGCTATGCGTGCGACACAACCTGTGGATGATCAGCGACGAGGCCTATCGGGAGCTGTTGTATACGGGAGCCGACACGGTGAGCATCTGGGGAATCACCGATCGGGAGGTTCCGGGTATCGAGGGCAGGCGGATCAGTGTGGAGTCTTCTTCCAAGGTGTGGAACGCCTGCGG
>JAGLQP010000489.1 GCA_023136785.1 Spirochaetales bacterium | reverse complement strand
TTGAGCCAAAACGGTTTCCCCGAGGTCTACAATCTATCCGGGGGATACAAGACCTACGAGTTTGTTACCGAGAAACAGGCCAACGAAGACATCTTCGAGGGAGATGTTATCGGAAAGGACGACGACATATACCAGGCTCCCGTCGACAAGGCGTAGGTTTTCGGGAAGAATCCGGCCCATTGGCGGCAATTCCTTTTCTCGACAGCTGCCCGACCCCCTGGTATAGTGTCAGGAATCAGGAGGTGCACGGATGAACTTTTCTTGGTCTATCTTCCTCGATCTCGGCCTGATCTGCATCGCCCTGTTGATCGCGACATATATTCGATCGAAAGTCAGGTTTTTCCAGAAATTCCTAATTCCCAACGCCCTCGTGGCGGGATTCATCCTTCTTCCGTTCTACAACTTCCTCGCCCCCAGACTGGGGATGAACAATGAGGGGTTGGAAAACCTCGTTTTCCATCTGTTGAATCTCTCCTTTGTGGCCATGAGCCTGCGGGGCATGGGAATGAAAGGTGCGGGGAGGAGGATTTTCTCCTCCTCTGTCACGATCATCATCCAGTATACCTTGCAGGTCATTGTCGGTTTTGGACTGACTCTGGTCTTCATCAATACCTTTCTACCGAAACTCTTTCCCAGCTTCGGTTTCCTCATGCCCCTCGGCTTCGCCTTGGGACCGGGACAGGCCTTCGCCATCGGCAAGGGTTGGGAGGCGAGCGGCTTCGAGGGCGGGGGCAATCTGGGCTTGGTATTTGCCGCCATAGGCTACATCTTGGCCTGTTTTATCGGCATTGCCCTGATCAACTTGGGCCGTAAGAGAGGGTGGATGAATCCGGATCTGGCCAAAGCGATCGAACAGCGCCGTATGCGCACCGGGATACTGCCTTCCGGGGAAACCAAACCCGTGGGAAGCCATCTTACCACCGAGACGGAGGCCATCGATACCCTCTCCTTCAACCTGGCCGTTGTTCTGGGGGTGTATCTACTGGCCTATCTGTTCCTGCATTTGCTGACCTTTATTCTCTCCTTCGCCGGCAGCATGGGGACCCAGCTGGCCAACAACCTCTGGGGGATCGCCTTCATCTTCGCCGCGGTGATCGCGATGATTGTGAAATGGATCTTTCGAGCCTTTAAAGTGGATCATGTCATCGACAACGGTACTCTGACCCGTCTGGCCGGAGGCTGTATCGACATCATGGTCGCTGCGGCCATCGCCGCCATCACCATCGTCCTGCTGACACGCTTCTGGATTCCTATCTTACTGATCGCCGTGGCCGGGGGAATCATCACCACCATCACGGTCTTCTGGACCGTGTCCCGGCTGTTCACGGACAACCGCTTCATAAGAGCCATCATGTTTTACGGATGCCTGACCGGGACCCTATCTACGGGTCTTGCCCTGCTGCGGATCGTGGATCCGGACTTCAAGACGCCGGTGGCGACGGATTACATGTACGCCTCCGGCATCACCTTTGTGCTGGTCATACCCCTGATCCTGATGCTCAACCTCCCCGGATACTGGTACACCACAGGCAATAGTTGGTACCTGTGGTTGACCTTCATGATCATCGGCGCCTATGTGATCTTTTCGATCCTCAGCTACTCCCTGTTGGCGGGCAAGCGAGGATTCAAAAAAACATCCTCGCTCTGGCTGGAGGATTGAAGCGGGATCCGCTAAAATCGAAGAAAATAGTGGAGGAAATTCGTGGCTGAATATCTTGGACGAACGTGGAAAAAACAAGAGCTGATCTCGATGATCGGAGATCCGCAGCAGATTGCCGGAGTTTCCCGCAGCACCCTGGACGAAGGAAAAGCGGCGGGCGTGCAGACCCTGCAGGTGAACACAGGCGGGGGCTTGCAGTTCACCGTGCTTCCGGGACGGGGCATGGATATCGCCGGCGCCCACTTCGAGGGCAAAGCCCTGGGCTTTCTCTCGCCAACGGGGATCACCTCTCCGGCCTATTACGATGAACCGGGATTAGCCTGGCTGCGCAGCTTCTACGCCGGATTGCTCACCACCTGCGGAATAACCAACGCCGGCGCTCCC
>JAGLQP010000488.1 GCA_023136785.1 Spirochaetales bacterium | reverse complement strand
AGGCCCCGACCCAACGCCGCCCTTCGGCGCATATCCCGAAGATTTGAGCTTTGGCGGATGTTGCTTCAGGGTTGCTGAGCCTAGTTGAGAAGCCCCAATCCGGCGCCCCCGAGCAGGTAGTAGGAGCCCGGCGGGTCGAACTCCCCGGCCACGGAGAGGGAGAGAAACAGCTGGGTCTTGGGGATCAGCCAGTGCGCCTCCAGGGCCGCCTGAAAGGGAAGATCCAGACCGAAACCCTCGTCGAAAGGCAGGGTGCGCAGGGACAGAGAGGCTCCCAGGGAGAGAGGTGCCAGGTCAAGGAGCAGGCCGAAACGGCCGTAGATCCAGCCGTAGATGCCCGCATCCGGGGTGGTGCTCGAATCGTCGGATACGGTCCAGGGAGAAACAATCACCTCCGGGGAAAACAATAGGGCCACAGGGCCCACGTGGACACTGGTGGGCAGGCCCAGGGACAGTCCGCTGAAGTTGGCCAGGGTATCGGTATAGACATTTTGGTAGGTCAGCTTGACCTGGGCGGCGCTGCCCAGGCTCAAAAACCCCGAGGGCGTGAGCAGGGAGGCCTTGAATGCGGCGCTGGCAAACCAGGGCAGATAGAAGGTGTCTTGGCGATAGCCTATGATCCCGCCCACGGAAGTGTCCAGCTCGAAGCGATTCCGGCCTCCGATGCCGAAACGAAGAGCCAGGCTGACGGGCACCCGTACATTCGCCCCGTCGTCGTCGCTGCTGCTGTGGGCGAGAAACAGGGATGAAACTTGAGCGCTGCCGCCGGGAAGCACTTCGGTTGACGGGGCGTACAGAAGCCCGGCGCTTCCACTCCACAGGCTGCGATACCGAAGAACGATGGTGCTGTCGATCCGTAGGTCAAGCTCGGCTGTCACGGTCTGTCCGTCCTGTTCCGCGACCGCCTCGACGCGCACCGTGTACCTGCCGTCGGCAAGGGGAGCTCCCCTTGGATCGCGGCCGTCCCAATCAAAGCCCTGCTGCCAGGTGGTGAAGCGGCCGAGGTTCCGTGTCAGCACCACCCTTCCTTCCGGGTCGGTGATCCTGGCCTGCCCGCTTCCATGGCTGGTCACACGGAAACGGATCCTGGCCGTACCGAGCAGACCGGCATTGCGGGGATTGAAGGCCGTTCTGCTGGACTGCAGGTCGGACAGGGCAAAGGCCACACCTTTCAGGGTCACCCTGACCTCGGTCACTTTACGCATGTAGATCTTTACCGGGCGGCTGGTCTCTTCGTATCCAAAGGCCCGGATACCGAGGTTGTAGAAGCCGATGGGAAGTTCGTGCAGCCTGCCTGCGGGAAGCCAAAACGAGTCGAACTTGATTTCCGCCTCGGGAGGAAAGGCCTCCACTTTCAGAAAACCGGTGATCTCATCCAGTTCGAAGTAGTAGGAATCGTAGTCACCGGAGTAGTCGATCCATTCGCTCTCGCTGTAATATCCCTCCATCTTCAGGTTGAGCTTGTGCCGTCCCGGCTCGACATCGTCGAGGAGCAGGGGAGTGATCCCCATGTAGCGATTGTCCAGGTACACGTCGGCGCCGCGGGGATAGGACCTGATTTCCAGGCCGGTAACTTCGGCCTCCGGTTCGAAGGGATCGGGATCTTCGCCAAAACTCTTGACCGTGCTGTCCTTTTTGTCCCTCTCCGCCGCCTCGTCGAGCAGTGTTCCCTTGGTCGTGGAGCAGGCCAACAACCCCAAGAGAAGGAGTAGTCCGAGAAGTAGGATTCCTGCCCGCCTCATGGTACCAATGTAGCTCACCTCCAACCGGGAATGCAATGTGGCTTTCGGCTTTTTTTGTGCTCAGGAACAACCGATAAACTAAGAGAAAGAGCATGGCACGAAATTTCTTTGTCTTCCGAGCAGCCCGAAGCTTCTACAGGAACCTCAGCAGAGAAAACCTGCCTAAGCTGGTTCTGTTTGTGTCTCTTCTGGTTATTCTGGGCGGGGTTTTCGTGTTTGTCGCCGAAACCGGCGCGAACCCTGGGAAGTTCGGCCGGTTGTTCGATTCGATCTGGTGGGCCTTCGTCACCATCACCACAGTGGGCTACGGGGA
>JAGLQP010000487.1 GCA_023136785.1 Spirochaetales bacterium | reverse complement strand
AGATCCTGTCCGATCGTAGATCTCGATCTTCTCCGGTACGCTTTGTAGAGCCCGGCTCACCACTCGCTCGGGGATGAAGACACGGTGGTCTGCGTCGACGCTGCAGCCTGCCTCTGTGAGCAGCCGCAGAGCCTGCTCCTCGTGGACCAGTACTCCGTTTCGTTCCAGAATCCGCAGACTACAGCGGTGGATCTCGTCCTTTTGATCCTGTTCCAGTAGCTTCACTCGAGGCTGAGCGCGTACGAAAAAATCATTCTTCACTTGGATCCTCCATGCACGTAGGTTCGGGTTGGGAGTATGTATGTCCCCTTAAGCGCTGTCAGGGAACGTGCTTCTGAAAACTCACCTCACCTCGTTCCAGCTTCTGCCCGAGAAAACAGAACCAGTTGGCGTCATCCTGTTCCGGGTAGTCTTTGCGCTGAAAGATCTTGCCCCGACTCTCCTTTCGTTCGATGGTGGAGCGGAAGATGATCTTGCCGCACTCGATCAGGTTCCGCATCTCGAGACAGTGGGTCAGCTCGTGAGGGTTCGCCGCGGTCAGGCGCATTGTGCCGGCGAGGTAATCGAGGGATTCCAGTCCTCGATTTGCCATGGTCTCGGAGCGGATATGGACGTTGTAGTCGGTCATGATATTATGGATCGTCGCTTGAGCCTCTTCCCAGGGATCGCCGCCGGAGCGGTTCAGGATACCGTTACAGAAGGCGACGACCTGCTCCTCCCCCTTACCAACAGGGATGGCCTTGATCTGATCAGCCCGTTTGGCCGCCGACTCCGCAGCCAGATAGCCCATGGTGAAGGCTCCTGGGGCGACGCTGCCGGGAATGCCTCCCGCTTCGTCTCCAGCGGCGTACAGTCCCGGCAGGGTGGTCTGACAGAGCTCGTCGACGATCGGTCCCCCGGCAGCGGTGGCGGAGTGTTCCGGTTCGATGGGCCATAGTTCGATCTTGTGTTTGCGGAAATCCAGGCCGTAGCTGTCCATCAGATGCAGGAAGCCCGGTCCCAGACCCTCGTTTTCGATGGCCCAGAGCATGTACTTCTGGTCTTCCTCGCTGCCCCAGGACATGTCGGCGTAGATCGGTCCCCGTCCGGCCTCCAGCTCGCCCTGAAAACTCTTTCCCGTAGCAAAGGTTTTGGCCGTACCGTACACCGTCTTGCTGCCAATGTCGTGGTTGCGCCGGCGGATCACCTCTCCCAGGGCATTCACACCGATTCCCGGCGGTTGGTAGGAGCCCGTAGGCAGACCACCGCCGCGGATCAAGTTTTTCGAGGACCATCGTCCGGGAATGGACAGGAACTCCATGTTGATCAGCTCGACTCCCGCCCGGAACATGGCCGCCTTCCCGTCTCCGGTCAGGGCCGGAGGCATACGGATGGCAAAGGTGAGACCGGGATAGGGCTTGTAGAGCCGATTGGCACGACCCGTTGCCATGACCACCGCCTTGGCCCGGATCCGGTGGATTTTGCCGTCCCGGGTCCCGTACCCTACGGCTCCGGCAATCTCCCCGTCTTCTACGAGCAGTTCCATCACCATCACCCTGTCCAGGATGCGGACGCCCTGATTCCGCACGGCTTTGCTCAGGATACGTTTTACATCCCGGCCCTCGAAGTGCAAGGTGTTTCGGCAGGCGTGCATCTGGTACTGCAGCCGGAGCTTGCCCGGCAGGGTGGAGTCTTCGAAGCGGATCTTGGCTCCGAAGCGTTCCAGGTCGAGAATCCTGTCCAAGCTGGTTGCGGCGATGTAATGGAGCATCTTCTTGTGTACCAGGCCGTGGGCCAGGTTTTGAATGTGGTCCTCCACCATCTCTTCCAGGCTCACTCCTTCACGACCCTGGACCTCCGGAAAATAGCCCCAGACATGGTCCAGCCCGGTAGCGGCGCATCCGGAGCGCTCCGGATGGGACTTGTCCACCAGCATGACATTGCCGTTCAGCTGCGCCGCTCGGATCGCAGCCATGCACCCGGCCAGTCCTCCGCCCACGACGCAGATGTCGCAGGTATGCTCTTGGATCTCTATCCCTTTCATACACTGTCCTCCCGTTCAGGCTTGTATTCGACTGAGCTGCGCTC
>JAGLQP010000486.1 GCA_023136785.1 Spirochaetales bacterium | reverse complement strand
CGAACCGTCAAAGGAGCAGAACAATTGTCTGGTCGGTTAGCCCCGCCGGTACAATACGCAAACCTGTAATGATCGGGCCTCGTTTTTCTTTATTCCTTCAGGAGACCCGGTTCTTTCTTTCTTAATGTATTGAACGCAAAAATACTACTTTGCCCAGAGAAAGTCAATCCGCCTGTAGATGTATAAGTCTACGCCACTTGAATGAACCCACAATTTAGGTCACTGTTGGTGAGTACGGTCTTATTGAGGAGAGTCCTGCTCTCCGACAACGACAGGTGGTGCTGCCAATGAAAATTCTGCTGGTTTCCCCGTGTAAGGATCCTCGCTTTAAGAAGCCGAAGTACCTGATGATCCCTCAGCTCGCCCTCCATTTGATTGCCGGCCTGACCCCGCCGGAGCATGAAGTGCGCATTCTCGAAGAAGAGCTAGAAGAGATAGATCTGGAGGAGGAGTGCGACCTGGTGGGGATCAGCTGTATGACCTCCAACGCTACCCGGGCCTACGACCTGGCTCGGGAGTATAGGAAGCGTGGCCGTACCGTGGTGCTCGGGGGAGTGCACCCAACCCTACTGCCCGATGAAGCCCTCCAGTATTCCGACGCTGTGGTAGTGGGCGAGGCGGAGGGAGTGTGGGAACAGGTGGTTGCGGATGTTCAGGCGCGCAAGGTGCAGAGGGTGTATCACCAGCCCTATCCGTCCTTAGAGCGTTACGTAAGTATGGGCAACCGCAGAAATACGAAAAAGAGAATCTTCGACGTGGTCCCGGTGATGACTACCCGGGGATGCCCCTATAACTGCGAGTTTTGCTGTGTCCACGATATCTTCGGGCGACGAATCAGGCATCTGCCCGTCGCCAACGTAGTTCGGGATATTGAAGAATCCGGCGGCAAGATCTTCATCTTCCTCGACGACAATATCATCGGAGATCCCGGTTATGCCAAACAGCTGTTCCGAGCCATCAAACCGCTGAAGATCAAGTGGGTCGGACAGGCGTCTGTGTCGTTCATCAAGGACGAGGAGATGATGCGGCTGGCCAGCGAGAGCGGATGCAGGGGATTGTTCTTTGGTCTGGAGAGCGTATCCCAGAAGCAGCTTAATCGGATGCGCAAGTCGATCAAAGAGGTGGACAAGATCGGTGAAGCGATCCAGAAGGTAAAGGACTTTGGCATCTACTTTCATGCTTCCATGATCTTCGGCTTTGACAGCGACACAAAGGATACCTTTCCAGAGACTCTTGATTTTCTCGAGAAAAACCGCGTCAGTTCCGCTTCGATCAATGTGCTTACCCCCTATCCGGGAACCGAAGTGTTCCGCAGCCTCAAGGAACAGGGGCGGCTGCTCTCCGAGGACTGGCGCTACTACGATCATTCCACGGTCGTATACCAACCCCAGAACATGACACCTTTCGAGCTTCAGGCCGGCAGGCTCTGGGTTCTGAAAACTTTTTCCCAGATGTCGTCTACGCTTCGGCGCCTGCCCGACCATCTCGATTTTCCTCTCCTGCACCTGGCAATGAACTTGGGATTTCAGGCTGCCTGCAGGCACGAGCTCCGGGAGCTTCCGGATCTTGCTGCCCGGTTGTTCCCGGTTCAGGACAGCAAGCTGTCGGAACAGAGGGGTTTTCCGCTGCGCAGCCTGAGGTTAACGGACTTATTCGGACGGGGACTGCTCAAAGGTGATGGAAGCACCGGAAGCTGAAGGAGGATCTCTTGATGCTGGTTAGACATGTGTTGTATCTGATCAACGTCCTGGTCAGGACGTTCGAACGAGCCATCGGCTGGGTTGTGGGTGTCATGGACTCCATCCGCTTGATCTGCAGCCGGAGGATCGTCGTGGGATTGTTTTTCGACGTCCTTGAATATGTAGACCGATGGCTCCTCGTGGGAAAGAGGTATCTTGAGCAGGTACGTACATCACTGAGGTATCGGTTGTATTTTGAAGCCGTTACCCGTCCTATGAGAGCCCGCTATAAAGAGCTGAAGAAAGATTAGACAGGTATGGTGAAAGTCCGTAACCATGGTAACGCGCTTCTCGAACACTCCAATGAATTCCTGCGCAGTCTGATCCTCAGTGCG
>JAGLQP010000485.1 GCA_023136785.1 Spirochaetales bacterium | reverse complement strand
TCTCCTACATCCGCAAGAAGAAGGAGTTTTTCAGCCTGGAGTTCCACGTGGATGAGCGGGTCCTGGTTCCGCGGCCGGACACCGAGATTCTGGTGGAGGAGGCCCTGCGAACCTTGAAAGCCAACCCGCAGGCCAAGCGGGTCCACGACGCCTGCACGGGGAGCGGATGTGTGGCCATCGCCCTGAAACACGGCATTCCTGAACTCAAAGTCTCCGCCTCCGACATAAGCGTCGAAGCTCTTCAGGTCGCCGCCCACAACGCCCGCCGACTGCTGCCGAGTGCTCGGATCCGTCTGTACCGTTCCGATCTGCTCGCCGGGATCCCCGGCCGCTACGACCTGATCACGGCCAATCCACCCTATTTGACCGATCTGGAGGTCGAAAACATGAGGAAGGTGGGCTGGCCCGAACCGGAGCTCGCCCTGCAGGGCGGCGTCCACGGTACCGATCTTCTCCACCGCCTGATCCGCCACTCCCCCCGGAAACTGCACTCGGACGGATATCTGCTTCTCGAAGCCGCTTCGCAGCAGATGCCGGTTCTGCAGCGTGAGCTTGCGGATCAGGGATTCAAAGAGATCACCGTGACCCCGGATTTGGCAGGTCGGGATCGGGTAATCAAAGCCCGGCGTTGAAGCGAAGATGGAAGCTTCAGCCAAGACCTTGATACGGAATTTCTCCCGGAAACTCGATCATTACCCCGAGGAGGAGCGCAAAAGGATCCTTTCAGCCCTGCGCTGGGGTGAAGGCCTACACCACAACCAGCAGCGGGCCAGCGGAGAGCCGTTTATCGTACATCCCCTGACCGTGGCGGAGATTCTGGTCGATGCCCACCTGGATTACCAGACCGTGATCGCCGCCATTCTCCACGACGCCCTGGAGGACACGGGCCTCTCCCCCCGGGAGCTGCGCAAGGAGTACGGCCGGGAGGTGGAAGCCCTGGTTCAGGGGGTGACCAAGATTTCGGTGATCCGGGGCCGCAGCAAGACCACCCAGGCAGCCGCTTCCATCCGGAAGATGCTCTTCGCCATGGTCAAAGACATCCGGGTCATCATGATCAAGCTGGCGGACAAGCTGCACAACATGCGTACCCTCGAATATCTCGAGCTGAAGAGCCAGAAACGTATCGCCGATGAATGCCTCGAGATCTACGCTCCCCTGGCGGGCCGCCTCGGTATGTCCCGGATCAAGAGCGAGCTGGAGGACCTGGCCCTGCGGGTGCTTCATTCCCGGGCCTACGAACAGATCGATCATTTCGTCCAGAAGAAGAAGGAGGATCTTCACGAGTTGTTGAGCTCCATGGAGCAGAGCATCCGCGCCGAAGCCGAGAAGGCGGAAATCCCGATTGTGGTGGAAAGCCGGGTCAAGCACTACTACTCGATGTACAGAAAGATCAAGAAGAAAGGCAGGATGATCGACGAGATCTACGATCTGGCGGGTATCCGCCTGCTCTGCGACACGCCGGGGCAGTGCTACGAACTTCTCGGGATCTTGCACAGTCTCTGGAAGCCGATCGAGGGGCGTTTCAAAGATTTCATCGCCATGCCCAAGTCCAACCTCTATCAGAGTCTCCATACCACGGTCATGGGACCGGAGGGCAAGATGCTGGAGATCCAGATCCGCACCCACCAGATGCACCGCACCGCCGAGGAAGGAATCGCCGCCCACTGGCTGTACAAGCGGGAGCTGAGCGGGGAGCGGATCAAACCGGAGCAGCTGACCATCATCAATATGCTGAAGAGCTGGGACTCCACCAGCGTCAGCTCGCCGGATTTCCTCGAGGAGATCAAGCGGGAGCTACTTCGGGACTCGATCTACGTGTTCACTCCCCAGGGGGACATCATCGAGCTTCCCCGCGGCGCTACGGCCCTGGATTTCGCCTATCACATCCATACCGAGATCGGCAACCACTGTATGGCCGCCAAGGCCGACGGCAACCTGATCCGGTTGAACGAGGAGCTGAAGAACACCCGGGTCATCGAGATCCTCACCGCCCCTTCGGCCCATCCCCATCTCAACTGGCTGCGCATAGTGCGCACCTCCCGGGCCCGATCCAAGATCCGGCATTGGCTGCTCCA
>JAGLQP010000484.1 GCA_023136785.1 Spirochaetales bacterium | reverse complement strand
GTCGATGGATTGATCGTCATGTCTCTACCTTTGAGAAACGGCGATGCCGAGAGGATCCGGGACAACCACCTGCAGACCATCCTGGTCGAGTACAACAACCCCCTGTTCTCCAGCATCGAGATCGACAACGAATACGGGGGGCGGCTGGCCGCGGAATACCTGCTCGGCAAGGGATACCGGTGCATGGCTTTCATCGGCGAGGCAGGAGAACCCCCCTACTCGCTTCATCCCAGTGCCTTTCGCCTGACCGGCTTTCAACAAGCTCTGTCGAAGGCGGGAGTACCGCTAACGGAAGAATACATTGGCCTCAATCCTCTGAATATGGAGAGGGTCATCGAGCAAACGAATCTATTTCTCGATCTACCTGAACCGCCGGAGGCGATCTTCGCCTGTTCCGATATCCAGTCAGTGGGAGTTTTGAAAGCGGCGCGGCAGAGAAATCTCCGCGTTCCTGAGGACCTGGCGGTTATGGGTTTTGACAATATCGATCTGGCCGGCTACATGGAGCTGACCACCATCGATCAATCCCTCGATGAATCGGGACGCACCTCGGTGGAGCTATTGATGCGGCGGTTGGCGGATCCCACCCGTCCGATCCAGAACATCAAACTGCAGCTCAACATCGTGGAAAGGAGCACCGTGTAAACATATGGCAAGTTCAGCCACTGGAAAACTTTTTCCTCAAGGAGGTAGTCATGAAAAAAGACGATCCTTTCCCCTGACTTGGAACAAAGCGTTTGTTGCAAGCGTGTTTGTTCAAGAAAACAAAAACTTTATATAAAGGAGTACTACATGAAAAAGTATTTAGTTATCATGCTCGCCCTCCTGCTTTCCGCCGGCTTTGCATTTGCCGGAGGCTCACAGGCACCAAAAGCAGAAGCAAACGTGGTCAGCGTGATGGGCGCCTTTGTACAGCAGGAAGAGGTCCGCTTCAATGAGGCGATGAAGATCTTCGAGCAGCGAACGGGCATCGATGTCCAGTACGAGGCAACCAAGCAGTTCGAGACGCTGATCTTCGTTCGTGTGGAAGGGGGAGACCCGCCGGACGTTGCCGCTCTTCCTCAACCTGGCCTGATGAAGAACTTTGCCGCTCGGGGTTCCCTGGTTCCCCTTTGGCCGGGGATCAAGTCAATAATCAACAAAAACTACGCCCCGGTCTGGTTGGAATTGGGTTCCCACAAAGGTGAAGCATATGGAGTCTTCCACCGGGTCAATATGAAGAGCCTGGTCTGGTATCCCAAGAAAGCTTGGGCCGATGCGGGCTTAACCGTTCCTACCACCTGGGAGGAGATGGAAGCCCTCGAGCAGAAGGCGATCGGAATGGGCGCGGTGCCCTGGACCGTAGGTTTTGAGAGCGGAGGCGCCACCGGCTGGGTCGGCACCGACTGGGTCGAGGACATCATGCTTCGCACCGCCGGTCCGGATGTGTACGATCAGTGGGTCAATCACGAGATCCCCTTCAACGATCCCCGTGTCAAGAGAGCTGCCGAGATCATGGGCAAACGTCTGCGGGATCCCAAGTACGTGTTCGGCGGACCCCAGTACGTGCTCACCACCAGTTTCGGTGACGCCCCGAAGGTGATGTTCGAGAGCCCACCCAAGGCCTGGATGCACCGTCAGGGCAACTTCATCACCGGCTTCTTCCCCGAAAACATTCAGGCAAACCTCCTCGAAGAGGTGGGTCTGTTTGGCTTTCCCCAGATCGATCCAAAGTGGGGAACTCCCGCCCTCGGCGGCGGCGATCAGTTCGTTATGTTCAATGACAGACCGGAAGTCCGGGAATTTATGGAATTCCTCACAACAGGCGAATCAGGGAAGGCCTGGGCCCGGTCGGGCGGCGCGCTCTTCCCCCACAAGGATCAGGACCTGAACTGGTATCCGACCGAAATCGAGCGCGTACAGGCGAAGCTGCTTCTTGAAGCCGAAGTCTTCCGTTTTGATGCCTCGGATCTTATGCCGGCTGAGGTTGGAGCGGGAACATTCTGGACAGGAATGGTGGATTACATCAGCGGCGTGCCTCTCGATAAGGTCCTGGACTCAATCGAGAAAAGCTGGCCGGAATAATTAAGCCGCCTGATGTGAA
>JAGLQP010000483.1 GCA_023136785.1 Spirochaetales bacterium | reverse complement strand
GTCCGGTTCCGCCTCGGTGTCCGGTTCAGGCAGCACACCGGGTGGAGCGGCCGCAGAAGGGGGTATGGTAAGCCAGTATATTCCGGGGGCTGGCGGGTCTGATAGGGTCAGCGTGACGATGGATCGTGGATATCCGAATCGTCGATCACTCATTCCCATTGCAGCCGGCACGCCGAGCAACTTCGGCTCGGGAGTTCTCAGGTACACCGTATACTCGCCAAGGAGAGTAACATCGGGAAGCTGAAGTGTACCGTCCCTCTCCGATTCCTGGGCCGCAAGCGGTGTGACCAAATGAAACAGCAAGGCCGCCAGCAGTAAGATCATGACAAAAAACCTGGTTTTGATTATGCTTAGGATTGAATTTTTCGTCCAGGGTTGGAAAATGAAATTGAAGAGTAAATATTCACAGTCAACCGTATTGGAAAACTTCGTCGTCCTGGAGGGTCTCGACGGTTCCGGAACCACGACCCAGCTTCGCCGGGCAGAAATTGAACTCACAGAGCATGGTATTCCCCACTTCTGCACGGGAGAACCCACCCAGGGTCCCGTGGGCAGGACAATCCGGGGGATCTTGAAAAAACGGTTGACCGCCCAACCGGACACCGTAGCTCTGCTGTTCGCCGCCGACAGGACCGAACACCTCTATCAGGAAATCGAAGGGATTGTACCTCGCGTACAGCGAGGAGAGTTGGTCGTGAGCGACCGTTATCTATTCTCCAGTCTGGCCTATCAGTCTTTGGACTGCGATCCTGAGTTCGTGTTTTCCCTGAACCGTTCCTTTCCCCTGCCCCGGCATGTGGTTTTCCTCAATACGCCCGTCGAAATGAGTCAGCAGCGCCTCTCCACTCGCTCCGAGGATGGTCTCGAGCTGTACGATGGATTGGATATACAGCAGGATATTCTCTCCGGATACGAAAGGGCTTTTTCCCTCTTCGCCCATACGGAGATGCAGCTGCACCGGTTGGATGGGAGTGGGGATCCGGATCTTGTATTTGAAAAATTCTGGAGCATACTTCAGAGCTTGCCGATTGTAAAAAGGTGAGGAAATATATACTCCTGATTCTCCTCTTTCTCCTCGGAACTACGGGCGCGTTCGCGTACAGAATTCTCTACGCGGAGCAGTACTACCGGTTGTATCATCTGCATTTCTATCAGTATCCCGATGACACCATGGAAAACATCTTTTACCTAGAACAAGCCCTGAAATCGGACTTCGCCAACCCCCTGTACGCTCTGACCACAATCGAGAACAGGGAGGAATGGGCCCAGTACCGAACCTTATTCAAGATGCATGTCAATTTGAAACTGGTTAGCCTGTACCTTACCCTGGGAAGCAAGTACGACAAGATGGTCGCCTACTTCTACAATGCTCCGTGGAAAGAGGAAAACCTCGAAAGCCTCGAACTTGCGGAACAAACCTATCGGGTGGCTCTGCTGTACTGGCAGGAAGCCCGCAGCTGGGCGGCAAAGCTGCCCTGGCTATACTTCAATCTGGAGGAGATCCAGAACTGGGAAGATGAGCGCACCCGGATCTGGAATGGCGACCTGGACTACGGGGACATCATCGGCGGACATCTCGTCCGCTTGCAACGTGTTCGACAGCAATTCCTCAAGATGGACGAAAATACCTACTAAAGGTCGAACTCCCGTATCAGCGGATCAGCATCGCATCCCCATAGGAGAAAAACCGGTACCCCTCCCGCACGGCGGTCTTATACGCATCGAGAATGCGCCTGCGACCGGCAAAGGCGGATACCAGAACCAGCAGGCTCGAGCGGGGAGTATGGAAATTCGTCATCAGTCGAGACACGACCTTGAACTTGTAGCCGGGGTGGATGTACAGGGAGCTGCGTTGCCGGCCGGCTGCTAGCCCCCGTAGATCCTCAGAATAAGCGGATTCGAGGGCTCTGACCACGGTGGTTCCCACTGCGAGTATGGTTCTGCCCTCCCCCAGGGCGGAATTGATCTGCTCTGCGGATGCGGTGGGGATATTGTAACGCTCCTCGTGCATGGTGTGCTCTTCCACCTGCTCAGTGCGTATCGGTAGGAAGGTACCCGCACCCACATGAAGAGTGAGCATGACCAGAACAACACCC
>JAGLQP010000482.1 GCA_023136785.1 Spirochaetales bacterium | reverse complement strand
CCAGGGATTGGCTGCTCAAGTTCTGGGGCTGACAATCGAAGATGTTCTCTGTCATTTCCCGGCTGTTGTAGCCCCTGATCCCGTTTGTTTCGCTGAAGCTGTCCGAGGTCGTAGGTTCGAAAATCTCCGCAGACACGGCAAGTACCTATTCTTCCTGCTGAGTGGGGATGTGGCTCTGGCCCTTCATCTGCGTATGACCGGACAGCTGCTTTTAGTTCCCAGAGCGCAGAGAGTTGACAAGCACACCCATCTTGAGCTGTTCTTGGCGAATCGGGAGATGAAGATTGTCTTTCGCGACGTGCGCAAGTTCGGCAGGTTGAAACTCCTCGAGGGGAGGGTAGAAGAGTTCATTAAAGAAAAGAAATTGGGACCGGATGCGCTGGGCATCTCCGCGTTACAGCTTCACAGGGCATTGCGGAAGACCGGACGCTGCATCAAAGCCGCTCTCTTAGACCAGACGGTTGTCGCGGGATTGGGAAATATCTACACGGATGAGATCCTCTTCCGGGAGCAGATCTCGCCCCTCAAGCAGGCATGCTCCCTGGACTCTGAGCGAACTGCGTCGCTTCTTCGTACCGTGCAAAAGGTTCTGCGATCCGCAATCCGAAGAAAGGGCACGACGATTTCCGATTACGTAGACTCCCGAGGGGAGAAGGGGAGCTTCCAGAACGAGCTCATGGTATATGGCCGCAAAGGGCAACCTTGCAGCAGATGTGGTACGCCGATCGTCAAAACCCGTGTGGCCGGTCGGGGCACCTATTTCTGTCCCTCCTGCCAGTGTCAGTAACTCGAGGCACAATATGGACAGAGGTTGGCTTTGGTGGTACGTTGTCAATGATGAGTGATTCGACAGAGGCCGATTCCCAGGATGTACCCGTTCTGGAGAGCGTGGACGAGGCAGACGGGAGCGGACGACTCGAGCCCAATGCACAGGCCCTGCTCTATCTTCTACGGATATACACCATAAACCATCGCACCGCTCGTGTTGAGAAGACCGAGTTCATCGGTTTTGTAAAGAATTATGCCGGCCGCTACACCTTGAAGTTTCCTCAAATGGATTCATATATACAACACACCGAGGGTATGGTCGATACCTACCTGCGGGTTCTGACCGAGCATGGGCTGTGCAGTCTCGAAAAGGAAGGACAGGAGGTTCGCTGGATTTTCTTCCCCCAGTACTTCATCGAAGCCCTGCACAAAGCCTACAAAAGGATCGAGGCAAAACCCAGAACGCCCTTCCCATCGGAGGACGATCTAAAAATCACGATTCCGGAACATCTGATTACAGAAATCAATATCAAAACGGATTTCGTTTCCGTCCTTGGAGAGCTCAAAACCGAGAAACCCCAGATCCTTCGTCTTGCCTTCCCCGAGCTCGTCAATCCTATCCTGGTCAGCTCGGATCTGGTGGAAAAGAAGCTGATGGAGTTGGCCGTATACAAGCTGAGGGTGTACCTGGAGAGCAAAAACAACGCCAGTTATGTCACGCACAGACTCCATCCGGCGCTCCGAGGAAACGAGCGCGGTCTGCGAGACATGATTTCAGTCGTGATGACCAAACCGGGCCGGGCGGTCGAATCGCTGCTCGAACCTTCTGATTTTTCGTTTCGCTTCTGGGCTCATTTAGCCAATTTCGTGCTTCAGGAGCACAAAGAAATCTTGGAAAAGACGACGGCGGATCACTACTACTGTCAGGCGGCTTATCTGATCGGTTTCTACAACGTTCACTACAGAGGCAAGCAGCAGAGGGAGAACGAGAAATCGAACATGGTGAGGAAGTTCGAGACTCAGTTCCACAAGTATCCGTATGCATACACATTGAAGGACCTCTACTCCGTTCGCGATGAGAAGGGCTTGCCCCTGATTCGGAAAAACACTCGAGATGTGTTTCTGGAGTTCTTGGAGGCAAGGACAAAATCAGAAGGGTATGAATCTCTTCCCGAACTCATTCACCTCAAGACGGTGCACGGCAAGGATTACTACATTCACAAAGATCTCCTCATCCCTCTGTTTGTGAAGATGCTCCACGAGCAGACCAGAGATATAAAGGATTATTACATAGAAGAGTGGGAGAAGCTGCTCAGGGAAAACCGGCGG
>JAGLQP010000481.1 GCA_023136785.1 Spirochaetales bacterium | reverse complement strand
AGCTGGGCCGGCAGCCCTACACGGCCCGGGAGTTCATGCTCAAATACCAGGACCGTATCCTCTTCGGGATCGACATGCCGCCGCGGCCGGATATCTACCGTTGCTACTTCCGCTTTCTGGAAACCCGGGACGAATATTTCGAATACCCCGATTATATCGGACGGTGGGGGCACAGCCGCTGGCGGATCTATGGCCTGGGGCTCCCCGACGGAGTTCTGAAAAAGATCTATCATGAAAACGCCCTGCGGCTGATCCCGGGATTTCACCGGCTTTGACTGGGATCGGAGTGGGCTTTTAGGAGAAGTTGAATATGAGCATTTCATCGAAGGAGCTCTTCGAGTGGTGTCAAGTTCCCTATCAGGAACTGGAGGGACACCCGGATCTGAAGATCCCCTTTCGGCTGGTCAAAGATTCTGAAAGCATGGGTCGGTTGATGGCTCGGGAGCTGGTCGACGAGGTCCAGGCGGCCGCCTCCCGGGGTGAATGGTATAGGGCGATCATCCCCTGCGGGCCGAGCTGCTGGTACCAACCCTTTACCGACCTCGTCAACCGGGAGAAAGTGTCCCTGCGGCGGTTCGCGGTGTTCCACATGGACGAGTGTTTGGACTGGCAGGGACGGGAGCTTCCCCGCGCTCATCCCTACAGCTTTCGCGGGGCCATGGAGAGGCAGTTCTACGATCCGGTAGACGCCGAGTTGGCCGTTCCGGAAGGCAATCGCCGCTGGCTCCGCCCCGACAACGTCGAGGAAATCCGGCGGGAGATCGCCTCGGCGGCGATCCACCTCACCTACGGTGGCTGGGGGCAGGACGGGCACATCGCCTACAACCAGGCCCGGCGCCATCCCTACAGCCGGATCTCTCTGCAGCAGCTCCGTGACAGCAGCGTTCGAATTCAGGAGAACAATTGGGATACGATCCTGGCCCTGGCCCAGCGCAGCTTCGGAGCCGCCTACCAGTTCGTTCCACCCATGTCTGTCACCTTGGGCCTCAAGGAGTGCCTGGCGGCGGCCAGGGTCCGTCTATTTTCCGACACGGGGGCTTGGAAACAGACCGCCCTGCGGGTGGCTCTGTTCAGCGGGCCCACACCGGAGTATCCCATGACCCTGCTGCAGGAACATCCGGATGCACTGATCACCGCCACCGTGCAGACCGCTACCCACCCGATCAGTGTTCATCCAGAGTGGGATCTGGGCCTGGAGGATTAAACCATTTCCGCAACCAGGCGGAGGGAGAGTTCAACGTCGTGTCCGGAAAAGGTAATCTCCTGAAAGTGAAGGGCAAGTCCCTTCGTTTCCATACCCTCATCGGCACGGGAGGGATCGGCACGGGGGGGTTCTTCCTGCTTAGGGGGGATCACACCCTGGGTCGAGAGGAGAGCCGCGGCGGGAAATTTCTCGACCGGCGGGACTACTGCAAGCTGCACATCCTCTGTCACTATGTGAAATCTCTTCTCGGTGGGCAGTTCGCTGTTCTGCCGATCGGCAGGGTGGGGGACGATGAGGCGGGAGCTCGTCTTATCGAAGAGATGAGGGAGGCGGAGCTGGACCTTCGCTATGTCGTTACCCTCCGGGAGAAGCGCACGCTCTACTCCTTCTGTTTCCTCTATCCCGACGGTTCGGGTGGGAATATGACTACGGAGGACTCGGCCAGTGCGGAAGTGAACTCCGAATATGTGGCGACAGCGGAGGCCGAATTTGCCCGTGCAGGCAGGAGGGGGATCGCATTGGCCGTGCCCGAGGTGCCCCTGGAGGCGCGGGAGAAGGTGCTCGAGCTTGGGACGCGCCATGGTCTATTTCGGATAGCCAGCTTCACCAGCGGGGAGATGGAGCAGGCCTGCCGCTCGGATCTGCCGGCAAAGGTGGATCTGCTGGCTTTGAATCAGGATGAAGCCCGTTGCCTTGCGGAAACCGGCAGCGAGATCGCCGATCCGCAAGGGATCGTCGAAGCCGCAATCACTCGCCTCGGCAGTAGGTACCCGCATCTGTTGCTGTCGGTGACCGCAGGAGCAGCGGGCAGTTGGAGCTGGGACGGTAGGCGGCTGCTTCACCTGCCTGCGATTCCGGTCCATGTGGTTACCACCGGAGGAGCCGGGGATGCTCACCT
>JAGLQP010000480.1 GCA_023136785.1 Spirochaetales bacterium | reverse complement strand
GCAGCCCATTGTTTGCGGAATTGGATAAGAAAATGAATGGAATCATCCACTCCAACCCCGATGGCAATACTTGACACCATAATCGTGACGACATCTAGAGGTATTTTTGTCAAAACGATAAACGATACGTTGAGCATAATCCCTGTCAGCAGGGGTATGATGGCGTAGAGCCCGTAGAGAATAGATCTAAAGCCTATCGCGGTTATGCAGACGATGAGCAGGGTCGCGATCACCATGGAGCGAATCGCATCCCTCTGGAGCATATCGGAGAGGGGAAGATATCTGAGCAAAGGGCCCCATCGGGTGATCTGTATTTCAGGAGCGATGTAGTTCTCCTGCAGATCATCCAGATCCTCGAGCACGCCTCTGAGGCCGATTTCATCGATGAAACTTTGATTGGCACTGTCATATATTTTCAGCATCACAGTGATGCCTGAAAAATCCTCGTTTATCAGCAGGCCCAGCACACGACTCGCTTCCTCTGAAGAAGCGAACACTTTGAAATATTTGGAAAGGAGGAGGGTAAGCCCACGGGATTCCGGGATTTCACGGGTTCCATACATCACCTGGTTCGCATACTCAAGGTACTGGACAAAAGACGAGAGGTAGCAGATATCCGGAATGTCTTTCAACCCGCTCTCAAATTGGGACAGCGCGTTCAACACATCCGTCCTCAAGAAATAGTTCTTTTCGTTGTTCGGAGCCGTCAGCGTAATACCGATCTCCTCGAAGCCCCCGATCTTCTCTGCAAAGAATCGCATATCTTTGATGACCCGGGCCCTATCGGGGAAGTAGCTTATGGCGTCGGTATTGTATTCGATTCTACTGAAGGCGAGGATTGAAAACCCCAGGATAACGATTACGAGGGCGATGACGAGGGCTCTGAAGCGGACGACCGCACCGCTTAAGCTTGTCAGGACCCGGGTCAACGTGCCTTTGATCACCTGCCGGGTCTGTTTGGCCTTGGGCGACTTCAATCGATACAGCACTGCAGGAAAGAAGAACAGGGAGAGAATGGCGCAGGCGAAGATCCCGAAGCTCGTGGAGATGGCGAACTCCCTGGTTTGCTTCATGCTGACGGAAAGCAAGCTTAACAGCCCGGCAATCGTAGTCACGGAGGCAAGCAGGATAGTCTTGTTTACATGGGCGATTGCCCCGCCGATCCAGCGTTTATCGTCGCGGTTGTCTTTGGCCTCCCTGTAGTACTGGTTGAGTATGTGAATGCTGTAGGAGCTGCCGAGTGCGAGCACGAGGGGCGGAATGATCACACTCATCAGCGTCAGGTTGAAGCCGATCAGAGACATGAATCCGATGCACCAGATCGTACCCATTCCCACTATGAGAGTGGGTAGGAAAACCGCTCGTTTGGCCCGAAAACCAAGGTAGAAAATGACAAGGATCACGAGAGAAACCAGAAGCAGGAGCGTCGACATATCCCGCAGCAGGTAGGTCCTGGTCGTGTGCATAAATGGAATCGTACCGGTAACGTGAGTGTGATAGTGCGGATGCAGGCCGGTCAAGATCCGATCGATTTCTTTCATCAGCTCGGAATACTTGTCAGTGCTCTCTGTGGGGAAAAACGCGCAGAGGACTGTTTGATCTTTCGAAACAACGAAGTTGCCGGCGAAAGGAGTTTTTAATAGGTTCGCCTTGAACTCCTGTAACTCCTCTTCTGTTTCCGGATTTCGGCCGTTTGGGGACATCGGCTGCAGGGAGAGCCGCGCCCCGTCTTTCTGAAAAGAGATCAAGTTGAACGGTGTGATACCTTCCTTGATCTCGGGAAACTGTTCCAGTTTCCCAATAGCCTCTGCAAACGCTGATAGTCCGGCCAGGCTAAACGGATCCTCCGCTTCTACGGCGATCACGAGGTAGTTCTCGTCGACTGCGCCGTTGCCGTGCCGGTTCATCAGATCGATGATTTTGTCGTCATCCGGCAATAAGCTCTCCAAATTCGGATTCACCTTGATGTTGATCATGGAAATACCAAACAGCAATGTGACGATCCCAAAGGCTATGATGACTGCCAGGGAATGCTTGTGGACATACTGTAGAAGCCTATCGATGATCGGCTTGGCGGCACGCATCTGCTACTGATCGTTTCCTTG
>JAGLQP010000048.1 GCA_023136785.1 Spirochaetales bacterium | reverse complement strand
GGGCAAACTACAGCCTTCAGAGCGGTTTTGATGCCTCCTCCGGAAAGACCGATTACAGTTTCGATGCCTGGGAGGGGGGATGGCAGGCAGGATTGAACCTCAGCGTTCCCATATCGGGTTTTTTCCCCTGGAGCGAGGAGAGTGCCACGATTAAAAAAACGCAGCTGCAGGTGGAAGATCTGCGTATACAGTACGGAGCGCTCGAAAGCAGCGTTCGCATCGCCGTGGAAAGCAGTATTTTGAAGATCGCCGAAGAACGAGCCAAGATCTCTTCGGGCAAGAAGAGCGTGGCTCTGGCTCAGCGGCTGTACGAGGCGGCGGTGGACCAGTATGAAAGCGGATACATTTCCAGCGTGGAGCTCAAGGACGCCCAACTGGGATTGAATGCCGCCAGGCTGGCCTATACCCAGGCCATTTACAACTACAACCGCAACATCCTCGACCTGATGGACGTGGTCGGGGTCGCAAGTTTCTAGTTCGATGATTTGGGAGAAGCAAAGATGAAAAAAGGAATACGGGTTTTAATTATCCTTATCGTAGTCATAGCGGCGGTCGCCGTGGGCGGGTATTTCGGTTACACCCGTTTGTTTGCCCAAGGCGGAGAAGGACCGGGTCTGAGCTTTCTGGCCTTTGGGCCGAGGGCCGGCGGACCGAAGAAGCCTCCGGAGGAGAAGTTCTCGGTCCCTGTAGCCGTCTCTGCGGCCAAGCGGGAGAACGTCCGGGAAACCCTCACCCTGTACGGTTCGGTGTACGCGGAAAAAGAAGTCAGCATCCTGACCACCGTTAACGGCAAGATCATTCAGATCAAGGTCGAGGAGGGTGATTATGTACAAAAAGATCAGGTATTGGCCGTAATCGACAGGGATCAGGCGGGATTGAAATTCGCCCCCGTCGAGGTGGAGTCGACCATATCCGGAATCGTCAAATCCGTCCTGACCCAGGAAGGTGCGACGGCCAATCCGGCGGCGCCTCTCTTTCAAATCGTGGATATGGACGTTGTCGAAGTCGTGGTCGACGTTCCGGAGAAGAAGATCGGAAAGGTGCGGAGAGGTCAACCGGTGGAGATCTCGGTCGTCTCCTATCCCGATCGGGTCTTCTATGGAACCATCGATAAGCTCAGTCCAGTAGTAGACCCGGCCTCGCGGACCTTAGAGACCAGGATCCGCGTTGTCAATCGGGGGTACCCGTTGAAACCGGGGATGTTCGCCGAAGCCGGCATCATCTTACGACAGCTGGAAGATGCCGTGACGATTCCTCTGGCAGCCCTCGTCGACAAGGAGGGGCAGCGGGTCGCCTTCGTCGTGGATCAGGACCTGGCCAGGGAGGTGAGGCCGGTGATTACCTTTGTCCAAGGGGAACGGGCGGTCGTCGGCTCGGGTATCGAGGAAGGTGATCGGGTTGTGGTTATCGGTCAGCAGAGCCTGAGCGGCGGCGACGAGGTAACTGTAGCGGAGGTGAAGGAATGAAAATTACCGACCTCTCGGTAAAAAGGCCGGTCACAGCCACCGTGTTTTACCTGGCCCTGATCGTTTTGGGCGTCTTCTCCTTGGGCCGGTTGGCCATCGATCTGATACCGGATATCTCATTTCCCGTGATTGTCATCTATTCCACCTACCCCGGGGTCTCACCTCAGGAGGTGGAGGAGAATCTGACAAAGGTGATCGAGAACACCGCAGCTTCGGCAAGTCGCATCGAGAAAATCAGCAGCACTTCCAGCGAGGGGACCTCGATCGTGGTGGTGGAGTACCAGTGGGGGAGCGATCTGGCCGAGGCCTCCAATGACCTGCGGGAACGCCTCGACCTGGTTCGGGATTTCATTCCCGAAGACGCCTCCCAGCCCGTATTGTTCAAATTCGATCCCTCGATGACCCCGGTCATGGTTCTATCCATCGAGGGACGCCGCGATCTGGAGAGCCTCCGTTTCATCGCCGAGAACACGATTAAGATGAATCTCGAGCAGATAGACGGAGTGGCCAGCGTTTCGGTGGAGGGAGGTCTGGAGAAACAGATCCACATCGATCTGGACAGAACCCTCCTCGCCTCCTACGGATTGTCAATCGACCAGATCGTCAATGTCGTAAGGGCGGAAAACCTGAACGTCACCGGGGGAGCCGTTACCGAAGGAGCCCGGAAGTATTCCCTGCGTACCATAGGCCGGTTGGACGATCTGACCGAAATCAGAGGCATCATCGTGGGGAACAAGAACGGCAAGCCCGTGTATCTGGAAAACGTCGCCGCTGTGTACAGCGGCTACCTGGAAGACGAGATGGACGTCAAGGTGGACCGCAATGACGCCATCATCCTATCGGTGCAGAAGCAGTCCGGTACCAACACGGTGCTGATCTCCAATCGGGTCCAGGACAGGATCGACTCCATCAAACGTTCCCTGCCAGAGGATGTCCGTCTGGTGGAGTTGTTCGTCTCTGCGGACTTTATCAACGACGCTATCTCCAATGTCTGGCAGATAGCCCTCCTGGGCGGTTTCCTCGCGGTCGTCGTGCTGCTCGTATTCCTGCGCAACCTTCCCACTACGTTGATCGTGGCCGTATCCATTCCCCTCTCCCTCATCATCACCATCATCGCCATGTACTTCTTCGATCTTACCTTGAACATGCTCTCCCTCGGCGGTCTGGCCTTGGGGATCGGGATGCTGGTGGACAACTCGATCGTCATCATAGAAAACATCTTTCGCTACCGGGAGAGCGGGGCCAAGGCGGGGGAAGCAGCCCGGCACGGGTCCCAGGAGATGGCCAATGCCATCATCGCCTCCACCCTGACTACGGTGGCGGTGTTCCTGCCTCTGGTGTTGTTTATCCGCGGCCTGGCCAGGGAGCTGTTCCGCGACTTAGCCTTTACCGTGACCTTTTCCCTGCTCGCTTCCCTGCTGGTGGCGCTGACCGTCATTCCCATGCTCTCCAGCCGGATTCGCAAGGTGGCGATCAAGAAGAAATCCAACACCCTTCTCGATGTGGAGGAGGAGTTGAAAGGCCGGAGTGCGGCCTTGCGGTTCCTGGACCGCATCTACGGAGCTACCTTGAGTTGGGCGTTGCGGCACAAGGCTTTGGTTCTGATCGCAATCGTTCTCTTGTTCGGCGGCAGCCTGGCCCTGATTCCTCGGGTCGGTGTCGAGTTGTTTCCCGAATCCGATGAGGGAATGATCATCATGAACATCGAAACCGCTGTCGGATCGGATATCGACACAACTCGCGAGGCTGTAGCCAAGATCTACGAGATCGTCGAGAAGAATGTTCCGGAGAAAAAGCTGTCCGTGGTCCAGGCCGGTGTCTCCGGCGGTTTTTTCTCTACAGCCGCGGCAAACAGCGGATCGATTCAGATAGTTCTTAAAGACCTGGGAGACCGGGATCGGACGGATCGGGAGATCATAGAAGTGCTGCGCCCGCTGGTGGCCCACGTCCCCGGAGTCAAGGTTCGTTTCTCCACGCATTTCGGTCCCGGCGGAGGAGGTGCGGGCATGTCCGGCGGTTTGACCGTCTCGGTTCGGGGCAACGATCTCGAGGAGGGCAAGGAATTGGCGGTCAAGATCGAGGAGATCATGGGAAACGTGGACACGGTCCAGGATGCTCGAGTGTCGAGGGAGGAGGGACTGCCTGAGTACCGCATCCGGGTGGATCGCAACCGGGCCGCCCAGTACGGACTGACTGCGGCCCAGGTGGGTACCACCATCAAGAGGGCCTTCGCCGGGGAGACGGTGGCTACGGTGCTCTTTGAAGGAGAGGAGGTGGACGTACGGGTCCGCTTCCGTCCCGAAGATCGCGTTTCCATCCGGGATATCGATCGGATCTCGGTAGCCTCCCCTCTGGGATTTTCCATTCCCCTGACCAACCTGGTTGAGGTCGACAAGGCCTACGGTCCGGTGAGCATTGGCCGGGAAAACCAGCAGCGGGTCATCGAGATCGACGCCGGTGTAACGGGCGACGTGCGCACCGCGGTGAACCGGATCAAGGAGCAGGTGGATCAACTGGCCATCCCGCCGGGATTCTCGATTGTCTACGGCGGATCTTGGGAGGACATCCAGGCGGTGGTCAAGGATCTGGTTCTGGTTCTGGTCCTCTCCATGACCCTGATTTACTTTATCATGGCTGCTCAGTTCGAGAGCTTCCGGGATCCCTTTATCATCATGTTTACCCTGCCCATGACCTTCGTGGGTGTGATCTGGATCCACCTGCTGACAGGAACGATTTTCAGCGCCTTTTCCGGAATCGGGCTCCTCATGCTGGTAGGGATCGTTGTAAACAACGGGATCATCCTGGTGGACTATACCAACCTTCTGCGCAAACGGGACTACGAACTGACCCGGGCCGTGGTGGCAGCCGGGCGAATCCGTCTGCGCCCGATCCTCATGACCATGCTGACCACGATCCTGGCTCTCTTGCCCCTTGCCTTCTTAGGCGGTTCCGGTTCGGAGCTGCGTAAGCCTATGGCTCTGACTGTGACCGGTGGTTTGCTCGTGTCGACGGTGTTCACCCTGATTCTGATTCCCGTGCTCTACCATCTGTTCGAAGGCCGGCGGGAGAAGCGGCGTCTTCGCCGGATGGCCGAACGCGGGGACGGGCAACCGGAAATACTGGAGGCGATCCGTGGATAAGGTAGCGGTTTACATCTACTATGATCGGGCCATCGACGAAGAGGTGCTCGATGTCCTGACCTCCTGCTGTGTGGAGAACTACACCCGCTGGCACGATGTCAGCGGGGTAGGGACCACCGGTCCCCACCTGGGGGATCGTGTCTGGCCCGCACTGAACAACGTGATGATGGCTGTAGTGCCGGGAGACCGTAAAAAGGAGATTCTGAAAAGGATCCGAGCGCTCCAGGATGATTTCCCGTTCACCGGACTTCGAGCCGTGGTCCTGCCGGTGCTGGATATGATCTGAGCAGCGGACCTTGACTTTCATCCACGCTGAATATTAAGCTTGTCAGCCAAATCATAAATATCGATTGTGGAACAATAGGCAAGGAGGAATCCGAGTGGACATTAGTACCGAACACTTGAGTCCGGACGATCGTATGAAATTGGAGGCACTCCAGAATCCGGCGGTCATGGAGATTACCGAAAGGTATCTCAAGCTCCTCAAACCGAAAAAGGTCACAGTGATCACCGACGATGCCGAAGATATCCGCTACGTCCGACAGCTGGCTCTCAAAAACGGAGAAGAGGAAAAGCTGGCCATGGAAGGACACACGATCCACTACGATGGTTACCACGACCAGGCCCGGGACAAACAGAACACCCGTGTGCTGGTGAGCCCCGGGATGAAGATGAGCAAGGTCATCAACACCATTGCCCGTGAACAGGGACTCGAAGAGGTGCTCGAAATCATGGACGGTGCAATGGCCGGAAAAGAAGCCCTGGTGCGCTTTTTCTGCCTCGGTCCCCTCAACTCCCGCTTCGCAATTCCGGCCCTGCAGATCACGGATTCCGCCTACGTAGCTCATAGCGAGGATATTCTCTACCGTACCGGCTACGAGCAGTTCAAAAAGCTCAACGGTTCACCGGATTTCTTCACCTTCATTCATTCGCCGGGGGCTTTGGATGAGCGAAACAATACGAAAAATGTCGACAAGCGCAGGATCTACATCGATGTTGTGGGCAATCAGGTCCTGTCCGCCAACAACCAGTATGCCGGCAACAGCCTGGGGCTGAAGAAACTGGCCCTCAGGCTGGCTATTTATAAGGCCAATCACGAGGACTGGCTGGCCGAGCACATGTTCCTCATGGCGGTCCAGCCTCCGGGCAAGGACCGGCTTACCTATTTTGCCGGTGCCTTCCCGAGCGCCTGCGGAAAGACCTCTACGGCGATGATTCCCGGGCAGCTGATTCTTGGCGATGATATCGCCTACATCCGCTCCGGCCCCGATGGCGAGGCCTGCGGCGTCAATATCGAGCAGGGAATCTTCGGGATCATCATGGATGTAAATCCCGTGGACGATCCGGTGATTTACGAAGCTTTGACCACACCGCGGGAGTTGATCTTCTCCAACGTGCTGATCAACGATGACCAGGCCTACTGGCTGGGTATGGGCAGAGAGCTGCCCGAAACGGGGCGTAACCACTTCAGTGACAGTTGGAAGCAGGGGGAAAAGGATGAGTCCGGCAACGTCGTCGGCCACTGTCACAAGAATGCCCGCTACACGATCCGCATTTCCGAACTGGTGAACGCAGACCCGAAACTTCACGATCCGGAGGGGGTTCCCATCGAAGGTGTGATCTACGGAGGCCGGGATTCGGATACTTGCGTACCGGTGTATCAGAGTTTGGACTGGGTGCATGGGGTGGCTATCGGGGCCACCCTGGAATCGGAAACCACCTTTGCTACCCTCGGCAAGGGGGGGGAGCGAGCATTCAGCCCTATGGCAAATCTCGATTTTCTCGTTGTTCCCCTTGGCCGCTACATCCAGAATCACATCAACTTTGGTCAGAGCTTGAAAGAAGCGCCTCTGGTTTTTGCGACCAACTATTTTCTAAAGAAAGACGGCCAGTTCCTCAACCAGAAGGTCGACAAGAAGGTTTGGCTGCTATGGATGGAGGGCAGGGTGCACGGAGAATTCCAGTCGATTGAGACCCCGATCGGCTACATACCCAAGTACGAGGATCTGCAAGCCCTGTTTCGTGAAGTCTTCAACCGGGAATATTCGCCGGGAGAGTACGAGGAGCAGTTCTCGATTCGGATCGACAAGTTCCTCGAGAAGATAGACAGGATGGAGAAGATCTACGCAGAGGAACAAGAGGTGCCGGCTGCCTTCAGCGGCTGTTTGGAAACCCTGAAGACTCGGTTGGTCGAAGCGAAAAGTGAGTATGGCTCCGGAGTGGTTTCACCAACGACATTTGCCGGCTAGGCATACTGGTTGATTTCGAGTTCCCGGATCTTTCTGAGGAGCACCGCTCCCCGGTCGGTTTTCTCCAAGGCATTGGTCCAGGCCTTGCGGAGATCGCTGTTCTCCGGTCCGCCGATCTTATTCAAGTTCACCAGAGTATCGTAGCGATCACCGGGTTGCCCCTTCAAGATGCCGTACAGGAGAGCTTTGAGATTCTCAATCTGCTCGATAAGGGCATCGACCAGGGCTCTGGCTTCTCCGTCAGCCCGGACCAGGATGTCCAGAATGCGCTTCTGCCGAAGTCTTTCCCCGAGGGCCTGTCCCTTGACTCCCTGGATCGCTGCCCGAAGTTCCCCCTGCGGTCCCAGGATCGATTCGAGCTCTTCGATTTTCTTTTCCGCCTTGGTTAGAAGGAGAAAGGCATCGGTGTAGGCGTGTCGGTTCTCCTCTTTGTAGAACTCGGCATTGAGGTAGATCAGCCTCAGGGCTCTGGAGAGAGGGGTGAAGATATGTTTCAAGAAGCCCTTGATGAAGCACAGCGAAAATTCATGACGGACCGGAGTATTCCTGCCGAATTTATCCGCCCTGTAATTTGTCAAACCCGGCAGCGATTTAGTGTTGAGAAACTCCAAGCTTTCCGAGAGCAGAGCGTCGCGTCTTCGGGAATGATAGAAATCCAGGTAACGACGATGCACCCACTGTCGCCAGAAGTCTCTATAGAAAGAAAACCAGTCTGGAATAGACCGGCGGGCAGAGGGGTAGTATTCCGGGTCCTGAGTGACCAGGTGCAGAATCGTATGTAGAGGAACTCGTTCGTGAAATTTGCGAATACCCGCCAGGGCGGAGTGCACATCGGACATGTCGATCATCAGTTGATCTTCCAGATCAAAATCCCGCTCGCCCAAGCGCTCTTGATGCAGAAAGAGAAACAGGTCGTAGAGGGCTCGAGCGGATGGCGGAAACCGTACGGGTTCGAGAGTTTCTGCCAGTTCTTTCAGCGGCTTGTTCAGATCCGCAAAGTCCGCGGTCAGGTCGCCCTTGCCACGGAAAGGAGACAACAGAGCGTCGAAGGGATGGAGACTGAAAGCATACAGAGAGAAAAATGCCTGGGCGTCCCGGGCAAGCTCCCGTTTGCTGGATTTCGGGATCGTTTCGATCAGCTCATCGAAGCGCCTGAGCATGAGTGCCCGTACCTGTTTTTCCTCATCAAGGTTACTGTTCTCCCGGAGAACTTGTGGGTTCGTCTCTTCATTCAAACGTTCCTGGAAATCCCTGAACTCCTCACGAGCCAGAAACGCGATGAACTCCCTTCGACTGTCACCCAGTACTTCCTGCAGCGGTCCATGAAGGATACGGGCCTGTCCTTTAAGCGCACGAAGTTCTTCATACATACCTGCTTGAAACCGGGACGCGGAACCGTGTATCAAGCTAGGATTGTTACGCTCGATTTCAAGGGTTCGATGTTTTAAATAACGCTCGCGAAGCAGGGTCGCCCTGTCTTTGTGTGTGAACAGGGATTTGAAAAAAAGAAATATCCGTTCAAACAAGTTGAGATCTGCAAGCTCATTTTCGGGCACAAAGACTGAAAACCCTTCCTCCGGGTTCAACGGCTGTGAATAAACGGGTACCAAGTTCTGAATCCGCACCAGGAGCGCTCTTCGCTCTTGGTTGTTCAGTTCTTTAACCAATTGATCGAACACAACGGGATCTTCCATATCGATATTCACTATTCTAGTACCACATTGGTGCCAGGTCAATCCGGCTATGGTATTGACGAACGGCAATCGTCAGAATAAATTGGCAGTATGAATTTTTCAAAAAACGCCTTGGTTGACAGGTTCGGTCGAAACATGCCCAACTTCATCGAAGCCCACCCAATGCATAGATGAGCCCTGCCCTGGTTGGCCAAGGCGTCGGGTTGTATGGAAGATGCGACATCACAAAATCGAAGAGTGGGAGAGCAAGCTCAAGAGAGTGTTTGACCGAGTCGACGACCATCTCGAGGAGAAGTACGGTCGTAAATATCCGCTCCACCCGGCGCGGCCGACCCGGGGAACAACCTCCAGCAAAGCCCACGACGGACTGTTCAACCTGGGCGCCAGTTTTAGCGCCGGATACGGGTCGAAGCGCGGCCCCGGATATGTGGTAGAGGTTCGCATGGTCACCCTGACGCGGGTACCTCAGTACCTCCGCAACCAGATCGAGGAGGAGGCTGTAGAACGGCTGCGGGAGGAGCTGCCCAGGGAGTTTCCCGATCGGGAGCTGAAGATCGAACGGGATGGCCAGGTGTACAAGATCCACGGTGATCTACGGCTGTGAAGAGGCAATTTGACCCATTCTGAAACGCAACCTTGCTCAGCATTGGGGTTGTGTGCAAAT